>DASZZA010000566.1:0-4617 GCA_035545135.1 Lacipirellulaceae bacterium
CATCAGCGCCAGCGCAGCCAGTAACCAGAAGAACGCCACCGGCGGATAGAAATCGAGCGGCGCGTGTCCCTTTTCCGCGCCGTGCGACGTGCGGCTTCGGCCGACAAAGCCGCGATGGCCAACAGCGAACAGCAGGGCGCCGCTCACTAAAAGTCCGCTGCCGATGACCATTCCCAGACCACTGGCGACCAACGCGGTGGCCAGGCCCACGATGATAGTTCCGGCGTTGTGTAGCCAATGGGCGAGCTCGATCGCCCAGTCGCGCGTGGAACCGATCCGCAGCAACCCGGGCAACAACATCTGGCCGAATCCATAGATGGAGTTCATGGCGAAGCCAAACACAGCTAACTCGATGATCATTAGCCGCTGTGCATTGCTGTAGATGCCCGGGCCAGCGGTGCCCGAATCCGAGCGGAACCAAACGGTCGCCACGGCCCATGCCATGAGCCACAGCCCCGACACCAGCACGGCGCGAGCCCACGTGGCGCGCCACTTGGCTCGCAACAGCGTGAGTTGCAACCGCCACAGCCCCAATGACATTAGGCACAGTGCACCCGCGCTGGCGACACCCATCCAGGCGAATTTGGCCGGAAACACTGACCACAGCATGCCTCCGGCGATGCCCACCAGTCCGAGGAATAAAAGAACGTGGCAAACCCACCTGCCGAGCGGCTGCCGCGCCGCACCTTGCAACACGGTGCGGAGTGATATACCCATCACGAAAAAAACGATGAAGCCCCACAATTGAGCTTCGCCGTGCGCGATGATGTAGGCCGCCGGAGCAGCGCTGAACTCGCCCTGCATTCCGATGCGCCACAGCAGCCACGTGCCCAAACCGGCCCCGAGTGTGAGCGTGAGCACCATCGCCGCGAGAAGAAATCCATGGTGAACCCGTTCGGCGAACCGGCCGCGGGGCTCGACCGGCGCTCCAGTTGTGGCAGCAAGCTCCGAAAGCAGCCCTTCGAGCCGGATGCCCCGCCGACAGGCAAAGTGCGTCAGCGGCTCCAGATGTCCAAAACGCGCCGGAGGCGCATCATGCTCCCCATAGCGGCGGAACACGTCTTGCGAGGCGGGAAAGTCGGTAGCGATCTGCCGGACGGTCATATCCGGTTGAATGGTCTTGCGAGCGTAGGAGCGTGGTGCCATCGATGTCCTTAGGCGCCGTTAGCCTCGGATATTCCATTTCGAAGTGACCGCCGCCGTTTCATTTCCTCACCGATTTCGCGAATCTGCCCCGCGTTCAACATGTGAGAAGCGAGCGCGAAGACGCGCTGTTCTTCCAAACGGATATGCGTTTCGTACATTGACGCCAGTTCGTCGAGCGCTTGTTGGAGATTCTTTCGCTTGGCCTCGTCGATGCGGCCCGTTGCGAGCCATTGACGTACCAGACGGTCGACGAGTGCGTGGGCAGCCTCGCCCCGGCGATGGTCCTGCTCCAACCGGCCCAGCTCCTCCATTACTTCGCGGCCCTCCGCGGTCTCTGTGGCGCGCATCCGCGGAAACAGCGATCGCTCCTCATCGGCCGTGTGGCGCGGGGCGGAATTCGCAAAGTAGTTCAGCGACGTCTCCAGCGCGCGTCGAGCTTCTTCCGTCAACTGGCCCGCCCCGAACTGGGCTACGACTTTCCTCAACACACCGAGGAAATGCTCGATCCTTCGATGACAATCCTTCATCATTTCGATCGGCTCGGTGAAATCAGCGAGCGGTTTTTCGCCCAAGGTGACGGCCATTACACATGAGTCCTTCCGGCGAGTTCGGCTTCCCGCTGGATCGCCCTCGGATACAGCACATTATCTTCTTTGTGGACGTGCTGGTGCATGTCGTGTTCGAGGTGGTCGAGCGCGTCGAGCATCGCCCGGTACGTGTTGCAGGCCCACGTGGGCGGGGTGAAGTCGTCGGTCAACGTGCACATTCGTTCCAATGCCGCACCTGCATCGTGATGTTCAAGCCCCATCTGGCGAATCGGATTAGCGATCGAGCCGCAGTGGAACACGGGGCGCGCGTCGCTCCGTTCGAGCTGGCAGATCATGGGAAACAAGACTTGCTCTTCCTTCATCATGTGGCTTGCCAGTTCGCTTGCCAGCGTTAGAAACGTCTGCCTGACCTCGCGCAACCGTGGGTCATCGGCGCCATGCACGGAAAGCACCCGCTCGGTAAGCATGTTCAACCGCGGCAACTCTTCGCGCAGGTAAGCGTGGTGGGTTTGAAGGATGTGGTTGACCAGCTCGGTGAGCGACATAGATGCTGCATCGACAAATGCTTCTCCGTCGCTCACTGGCGTAGCCTGTTCGAGCGTGTCGAGAAACGCGTGCGGATCGAGGCCTTTTTCCTGGCACACCTCCGCCAGAGTCTTTTTGCCACCGCAGCAAAAGTCGATCCGCGCCGCTTCGAACAATCGCGCCAGAGTGGGTCGCCGAGCGACAACTTCGCCTACCGTATCCTGAATTTGAAAGGTGCTCATCGGTTTCTCCAAGCGTTAAGTTCGACAACTACGTATGTCGCTCATCTGTACGCGGCTTTTGCCAGCTTTGCATGGTTCGGCGAATCCGCCCGTATCGACCGGGACAATTCGCGTTTTTCGGCTACCAGCGCGACGGCCGCCAGGTGGCGGGCATACTTACGGAAGATTCTCCGCATTGCCAGCACGCGGCGTCGGGCCGCCGTGTGCCATGCGACATTCCAAGCAAAGCGAATCGCGCGGAACAAGCCTTCATCGCGAATCAGCCGTGCCGGCTCCATCAAATGCATGGGGGCCGTTTCTTCGGCAACCACGGTCAAACCGGCCGATTCAAGCAGTTCGCGCCATTCGCATATGGTCAACGGGCGCACGCCCACATGAATTTCATCCGAAAGATCACGCTGAATTGCCTCGCGCGTCGGTTCGTCCACATCGTCGGGAACGAGGCATAGCTCATGGATGCCGTAACGGCCGCCCGGCTTCAAAAGTCGAGAGGCCTCCACGATAATCCGTTGCTTTGCGCCGGCCGGTTGCATCGACAACATGGCCTCACCATACACGACCGTCGCCGACGCATTGGGCAGGCCGGTCTCCTCCGCCGTTCCACGTATGCACAGTCGACGCGGCTTGAGCAGGTAGCGCTCGACCACCGCGGCCGCCGCGCGATCGCGCTCAACGGCGGTGTACGACTGGGGATGACGCGCGAGAGCGAGCCGAGCCGTAATGCCCAAGCCGGGTGCGAACTCGACGACGTCGTCCTCCGGCGAAATCGCGAGTCGCGCCAACAGTCGGCGGGTCAATTCGAGACCGCCCGGACGCAGCACGCGCTTGCCCATTCGGGCCAACAACCAGTGGCCTGGCATTTTTTCCGCAGGCGGCTCGTGCTGCATTGCCGCTTGCCCGGGGTGAACGTCTGTGGTCATCATCTCACCTCACACAGTGGAACTATCGGGCTCGTCGAGCGCAGCAGCTTTGCGATTGCCACGCTAGCAAGCGCTTTTTCGGTTGCGGCGTACACCTTGTCCAACTCCCTGTGCAACGGGCAGAGCCGTGTATGCGAACGCAGCCCAAGTGGGCACCGGCGGATTCGTTCAATCGGAACGACGCCGTTCACCACATCCAGGATCGTAATCTCGTGCGGCGACTTGGCGAGGGAGTAACCACCACCCGGTCCGGATTGCGAACGCACGAGCTCTGCCCGCACGAGGTCCTGCAAAACCTTGTGCAAATAGCGACGTGGAACCTTAGTTCCTTTTGCAATTCGATCCGCCGGCTCCGCCTCGTTGGGGCGGCGCGCAAGCCAGACGATAGTGCGAAGCGCGTATTCGGCCGTCTTTGGCAGTGCCATAATTACTCTCCAACCTAATTCTACACCTTTATATGTAGAAATCAACACCGCTTTCTCGTCGGGTGCAAAGATGAGGCCGCTGGGAATACGAGCTTTGGTTTTACGCCTGCCGCCCGCTAAATCCAGACACTAGCCAAGCGAACAAAGGCCGCGTTATGTTGACGTATCTCCTCTCCTCGATGTTCGTCACTGATTCTGTGTGGCCCGACTAGATCGATCTGCCTGCCAATAATGCTACTGCTCTTGCAGTTCTAGCTTCAAATGGCCTCGCAAAAAGGGATGGCCCAAGTCCGGTGCAACAACCAGCCTACGACGGAAGCCCTCAAAGGAACGCAAAGCAGTGGAGGACGGCCCACTCTCCCCTGTGGAACTAGATAAGCTGGATGCATATTTTCGGGCCCTAAACTATTTGTCAGTCGGACAAATCTACCTCCTCGATAATCCGCTGTTGCTTGGACGTTCGAGTTCGAGAACGCCAAATGGCGATCAGCTCGCGGGCCTGCTCGCTGCCAACAAACAGGACCTCACGATGAGGCCGCGAAGGACCGTTTGAGTTCACCGGCGCCTCCGTCCACCAAATGACGAGTGAAACCGATGTGAACTTCATCCGGCTGATCGCTCCCCACGGAATTTGCCAATCGTCATCGTTCGCGGCGTTTTCAAAGCGCAGACCCTGTTCGCTGACGCTCCATTTGCCGTGAGGCCGGATCACCATCGCGATCGCAACGAACAACAACGCGAAGCACGCAGCCATCACGGCCGCGCCGACTTGGAATCGCGGCGCGAGGCGGCCCACGGCCCCAGCACTCGT
>DASZZA010000567.1:0-2896 GCA_035545135.1 Lacipirellulaceae bacterium
GTCATCGTGGATCGGCCCACGTCGTTGCTCCCGGTTTCGGCCCGCATAGTCTCGATCGAAGGCGGCGGAGATGAGCCGCTGGCGCGTTTGCACATCCGACGCGGCATGGCACCCATGCCGGGAGACGCAAGGAGCGTTGCGATCAACGAAGCGTTTGCGGAAGCCAATGGAGCAGTGCCCGGTGAAGGCATTCGCGTAATACTTAACGGCCGAGTACAAACGTTCGAGATTGCCGGCATCGCGCTGTCGCCGGAGTTTGTTTACTCCGTCAAGCCAGGTCTCCCGATCCCAGATGACCGGCTCTATGCGGTCGTCTGGATGGACCGTCGAGCGGCCGAGGCAGCCTTCGATATGAAGGCAGCCTTTAACGATCTCTTGGTGTCGCTGGCGCCGGGAACAGATGCACAATCCGTCATTGCTGAACTAGACCGACTGCTTGAGCCGTACGGTTCGGTGGGCGCGATCGAGCGACGGGATCAGCCGTCCAATCGGTTTCTTGAAGACGAGTTGAATCAGCAGAAGGTGATGTCCGTTACCATCCCCTTCATCTTTTTCGGGGTCGCGGCCTTCCTGCTCAATGTCACGCTCGGCAGGCTCGTTGCGGCGCAACGCGAACAGATTGCGGCGCTCAAGGCGCTAGGCTTTGCCGCCGGTCCCATTGCCACCCACTATCTCAAACTGGTGGCAATCATCGTGTTGCTGGCTTCGTTGTTCGGAGTCCCTGCCGGATTCGCATTCGGCAAGGCAATGATTGCAAGCTATCACGGATTTTTCCGGTTGCCGGCTCTCATATTCCAGCTCACGCCCTGGTCTGCCGTGGTGGGCATCGGGGCAAGCTTCGTCATGGCCGCTATTGGCGTTCTCTCCTCATTGCGGAGTGTCACGGTCCTGGCTCCGGCCGTCGCAATGCGGCCGGTCGCGCCCATGGCGTTCCGGCGGTCATGGATTGAAAGGTTGATGACACCCTCGCTCTTTAAGCCTCATCGACTCATGGTCTTTCGCAACGTTGCTGGGCGGCCCGTCCGCACCGCGCTAACGATCATGGGTATCGCCTTTGCGGTGCCTATGGTGGTCCTCGGACTGTTTTGGCGTGATGCCATCGATCACATGATCGACGTTCAATTCAATCTGGTCGAGCGTGGGAACGTAGCCGTAACCTTTCCGCGTCCGTCAGACCGTAACATCATTAATGACTTGAGCCGCGAACCGGGCGTTCTCGCGATCGAGGGTCAGCGCATTGTTCCTGTCCGATTTCGTGCCGGCCACCGGACCTACCTTACATCGGTTGTTGGATTGCCGGACCGGAGTGAATTGCGTCGGCCTCATGACACGGCCTTGCGTCCGATCGAGGTGTCGGCAGAGGGAATTATGCTCACGCGGCGCCTTGCCGAGCGGCTGGACGTGAAAGCGGGCGACACAATCACGGTCGAAGTGATGGAGGGCCGGCGTAGCAAGCGCGATCTCCCAGTCAGTGCGGTCGTCGATGAGATGATTGGGATGGGGTCCTATATGTCGATCGCGGCGCTCAATCAACTCACGGGTGAAGGCGATGTCGTGTCGGCCGCCGCCATATACGCGGACGCCTCCACGCTCCCGCTTCTGTCAGAGCGATTCAAGAACTTGCCGGTGATCGAATCCGTTGCGATGAAGTCGTATACGCTGGCTTCATTCATGGACAAGATTGCCAATCTTGTTCTTGTGAGCGCCGGCATTCTTACGCTTTTCGGTATCATTATTGCGGTGGGGGTTGTGTATAACAGCGCTCGCATTGGATTGCAGGAGAGGGCCTGGGAGCTTGCCAGTCTGCGCATTCTCGGCTTCAGCCGAGCCGAGGTCGCCCGCATCTTGTTTGGCGAGTTTGCGCTGGAGATTGGCGTGGGCGTGCCACTTGGGTTGGCGATATCGCAGGGGATCATCAGCCTGATCGCCCACTTTCATTCGAACGAAAGCTTTCAGATACCTGGCGTGATTGGCGCCAGGACATATGCGGTTTCCGGGCTCATTGTCATAGCGTCGGCGCTCGCGAGCGCGTATGTGGTCCGCCGTCGAATCGATCGGCTGGATCTGGTCTCGGTACTCAAGACGAGAGACTGAAGATGCGGATCACATCAGGTCGGATCGCTATCGCGCTCCTTGTCTTGGTGACTGTTGCCGGCGTCGCTTGGTCGATAATGCCTCGGCCCGTTCCCGTTGAGGTCGCGGTTGTGACAAAGGGCCGATTTATAGCAACGGTAGACGAAGACGGAAAGACGAGGGTCCGCGAGCGATACGTCGTCTCGGCGCCGCTGACCGGGCGATTAAGCCGTGTGCAGCTCAAGGTGGGAGATCGCTTGATGGGGGGAGACGTGGTTGCCACGATCATTCCCTCACCGGCGCCATTTCTCGATCCGCGAAGCCGGCGAGAAACACAGGAGAGACTGGGCGCAGCGGAAGCAGCGCTTGAGCGTGCAAAGGAACTTGTCGAGCGCGCTAAGGCGCAGGCACTGCAAGCTGATCAAGAACTGACGCGCACGCGAACACTCGTTGAAAGAGGGGTTTCTACGACTCAGGCGCTAGAGCGCGCGGAACTGGCGAAGCGGGTTGCAGATCGGGACTTGCGGGCAGCGGAATTTCAGTTGCATGCGGCTGAACATGAGCTTGACCAGGCTCGCGCGCTGCTGGCGCGATACACGAATGGTGAAAACGAGGTGCCGGAAACCTGGAACGTGACCGCCCCTGTAGGTGGTGTTGTTTTGAAAGTCACTCAGGAAAGCGAAATAATCGTCCAGCCGGGAAGCTCGATATTGGAGATCGGCGACCCACGAGACCTCGAGATCGTTGTCGACGTTCTGAGCACCGACGCCGTTGAAATCCGCCCGGGAACACAGGTGACAATAGAGCATTGGGGCGGACCAGG
>DASZZA010000568.1:0-1789 GCA_035545135.1 Lacipirellulaceae bacterium
CACGTCCGCACCGTTATCCGTGAGTTGCGACGGCCAGCTCCGGCCGTGGGCGTACGAACCCCCAGCTTCACCACAGATCGGCTGCGCTTCGAACCACCGCATGACTTGTTCGGTCAAATTGAGCGGGCAACAACGCCAAGCCTGGCCACCGCGGATCTGCAGCCTACTTTGAACGCGCTTTCGCAACTACCTCGCTCAGACGGAAGCCAAGTCGTCGCCTGGCTGGTCGTCATTGTTGGCGTTCTGGCATTGGCCGGTGGCGTCGGCCTCATCGCCTGGTCGCTTTCGACCCAACAAATGCCGTACTGGAATCTCGCTTTGGGCCTGACCCTCGGCGGACAGGGCACACTAATTCTCGGCCTCGTCCTCGTCACTTCGCGATTGTGGCGCAACAGCCGATACGCCACCACGAAGCTACAAGAAGTTCACTCACGCCTGGGCCAGCTCCAGCACGCCGCCGAATCACTCGCCGCTACTCGCGCCGGCGGCGCGCCCGCCTTCTACGCCGACCTGGTCCGCGGCGCCAGCCCGCACGTCCTATTGGCCAATATCAAAGGCCAAGTCGATCAGCTGGCCACGCGCCTGAGCAGCGGTTGGTGATTGCGCGCCGAAGCGTACGCAACTTATCGCGCTTCTGACGCAGACTATCCCCCCACCCGCTTCGCAATTTCGTCCACCACATCGCCACTCTTTACGCGCCACTGTTCGAGCGTATCGCGATCACGAACGGTAACCGTCCCATCTTGCAACGTTTGGCCGTCCACCGTGATGCAGAACGGCGTGCCCGCTTCGTCCTGACGCCGGTAGCGGCGGCCGACCGCCCCCTTCTCGTCGTAGAACACTACGAAACGCCGCTTGAGCGCCGTGTAGATTTCTTTGGCTGCCTCTGGCATGCCGTCTTTTTTCACGAGCGGGAATACGGCCGCCTTCACCGGCGCGATTCGCGCATGGAACCGCATCACCGTGCGGCTTTGCATGTCGCCCTTGTCGTCGGGCGCCTGGTCCTCGTGGTAGGCCTCGCACAGAAATGCGAGCGCCGCCCGGTCGGCCCCGGCCGACGGTTCAATCACATGCGGCGTAAACCGCTCACCCGATAGATCGTCGCGATACGTTAGGTCGCGCCCGCTGCCTTTGTGTTTGGGCTTTCCCTCGGCATCCAATTCCAGTTCGAGACATCCCTCCGCGTTTTTAACCAGTTTGCCCTCCATGTGGCTGCGCAGGTCGAAGTCGCCGCGGTGAGCGACTCCCTCCAATTCGCCAAATTCGCCAGGACCCAAAAATGGGAACGAGTATTCGATGTCGGCTGTGCCTACCGAATAATGGCTCAATTCCTCGTTGCCGTGCTCGCGAAGACGCAAGCGGTCGCCGGCCAATCCCAGGTTCTTGTACCACGCCAACCGCCGGTCGCGCCAGTATTCGTACCATTTACGCGAGGTGTTGGGGTGGCAGAAAAATTCAATCTCCATCTGCTCGAACTCGCGCGAGCGGAACGTAAAATGCCGCGGCGTGATCTCGTTGCGAAAGCTTTTGCCAATCTGTGCGATACCAAACGGAATCTTCACCCGCGTGCTGTCCGTCACGTTCTTGAAATTGACGAAAATCCCCTGGGCCGTTTCCGGACGCAAAAACGCCGTGTCCTCCTCGCCGCCCATCGCCCCGACGATCGTCTTGAACATCAGGTTGAACTCACGCGGCTCCGTCAGCCGGCATTTCTCGAATTCTCCCGGCTGCTTGCTCGGCTTCAACGGACACTCGCTCGACTGCAAATGGTCGTATCGCCATCGGCCCT
>DASZZA010000569.1:0-4458 GCA_035545135.1 Lacipirellulaceae bacterium
AAGTCACCCAAATCCCGCTCGGCTTGTTCAAAAAACTGGGCCGCGTATAAATTGCCAAGCGAATACGTGGGAAAGTAACCGATCAATCCCGCGCTCCAATGCACGTCTTGAAGCACGCCGTCAGAATCCGTCGGCGACTGGATGCCGAGATACTCGCGATACTTGGCGTGCCAGGCCGCCGGCAAATCGGCTACTGGCAACTCGTCATTGACCAGCGCTCGTTCCAACTCGAAGCGAATCAGAATGTGTAGATTGTAAGTGACCTCATCTGACTCGGTGCGAATAAGCGACGGCCGCACATCGTTGACGGCGAAATAGAAATCATCGAGCGACACGCTGCCCAGCGGATCGTGGAACATCGACTGAACTTGGGGATAAAAATGCTCCCAGAACGCCCGGCTGCGTCCCACCAGATTCTCCCACATCCGCGATTGCGACTCGTGAATGCCCAGCGAAACGGCCTCACCGGTTGGCAATCCGTAGCGGTCGGCCGGCAAACCTTGCTCATAGATTCCGTGACCCGCTTCATGGAGCGTGCTGAAGAGCGAGCCATCGAGCGAACTTTCGTCATAGCGAGTTGTAAGGCGAACATCGCGCGGGCCCAGGTCGCTGCAGAACGGATGATTGGTCACATCCAGCCGACCCGCGTTGAAATCGAAGCCGATCGCCGCGGCCGCACGCTTGCCGAATTCTTCCTGCAAATTCACCGGATACCGGCCACGAAGCGCTTCGAGGTTTGGCCGCTTCGAACTCACCCCAATCGCCGCCACCAGCGGCACCAACTGCTCACGGAGCCCGCGCAGAACGACGGCCACTTCTGCCGTCTTCGCTCCCGGCTCGAATTCATCCAAGAGCGCATCGTACGGCTGGTCATCGTAACCAATCGCGGCCGCCTCATGCCGCTTCAACTCGATCGTTCGCTCCAAGAGCGGCCGGAACCGTGCAAAATCATTCGCCTTGCGCGCCTCCACCCATAATTGTTGGCCGAGAACCGAAAGCTTGGCCAGTTCCTCAACGAGCGCTTGTGGCAACTTTGTTTTGCGATCGTAATCGCGCTTCAGGTTGACGATGTCGGCGCCCGCCTCGCTGTGTAGATCAACCGCCAGCGGGCTGTCGATCAGTTCGGCGAGCCACTCGCCGACTTCTGGCGCCGTTTGCTTCTTGTGGATGAGACCAGCCAAATAGCTTATCTGCTCGGCTCGATACTCGGCGCCGGCGGATGGTAATTTCGTACGCTCGTCCCAACCCAGCAGCGATTCGGTCGAGGTCAGAACGGCAACTTCTCGAGCGTGAGCGCACAGACGTTCGTATGTGGTCTGATATGTGTCGGCCATCGTCGATTTCGCGGGCCGAGGACAGCCCGGTTTGGTCAATACGCAATCCGAAATTGCATTAGACCAGAGAGTCGTCCCGCTTAAAACGGGTTGGTGACATTTGGCTCGGTGTGTTCGAGCCGGTGGTCGATATCGACGGCCCGTTCGTCGCGGTAGTCGTCCAGGTTCCAGGTTTCTTTGTGGAGGAGCGCGCAGCCGCCGACGGAAGTGAGCGGCAACAGCAAGACTGCCAAAACGAGAGCGCGGCAGCTAAAATGTACCCAACGACGAATCACCGTTTGGCCTCCTAGGCAGCCCGATAACTTGGCCGCGAAGTTTGACAGATTGACGCTAAAGCGGCAAGCGGAATTCACATTGCCAAGATTTTCGGCTTTTCCGCACAGGCCTGAACCCAGAACTCTGAACCCTCCCATGCTCGACATCCTTGTCATCGCGCCACATCCCGACGACGCCGAGCTTGGCATGGCCGGGGCCATATTGAAATTCAACAAGGAGGGCCGCCATGTCGGGATTCTGGATCTCACGAGCGGTGAACCAACGCCGTACGGCACGTCCGAAATCCGCAAGCGCGAAACGGCGGCTGCCACTGCCATTCTCGGGATCGAATGGCGAGAGAACCTGGGACTACCCAACCGCTCGCTCGAAGCCACGATCGAAAACCGCGCGAAGCTCGCCGGTGTGATTCGCCGCGAACGTCCGCGCTGGCTGTTCGCACCCTATTGGGTCGATGCTCACCCCGATCACATCGCGGCCACAGAACTTATCGAAGCAGCCCGCTTCTGGGCCAAGCTCACCAAGACCGACCTGCCGGGCGAGCCGCATCATCCTGAGCGGATTTACAACTACTACTGCGTCCACCTGAAAATGGCTCCGCAGCCGGCGTTCGTTCTCGACATCAGCGATGAATGGGAACAGAAGCTCGCTGCCATACGATGCTATGAAAGCCAATTCATCACTGGCCGTTCGACCGAGCGGCCGATGTTCATCGACACGCTGCGCGACGAGGCCGCCTACTGGGGCAAAACCATCGGCAAGCACTTCGGCGAACCATTCACATGCCGCGAACCGATCGGCTTGGCAACGATGAGCGGCCTCGTGTAGGGTGGGTCGAGTCTTCGAGACCCACCGTGGTCCCGAATTTTCGATTGCTGGGTCTCGCGGACTCGACCCACCCTACGCGCTACGACGACCTCTAGCGCACGAACTTGTACACGTGCACGTCGTACGGTGCAAACCAATCGCGGAACGTGCCATTCTTCGCCGTTACGATGCGTGGTGATTCGAAGAGAACATCGCCCTTGCTCACGCCACTGGGCAACCCAGCGAACTTGACTTCCGCCGTCATGCCTGTGTCGCGGCAGCAGGCCAGGACGAATACATCCCGGCCGACCTCTCGCACGCACAGCTCGACCGCGTTGCCGCTCGCTTTGACGGGCAGCTTCGAATCCGCCGCACAAAGCGCCCGGGCCAGTGGTCCTTTGTCGCCCACTTCCTCGACGACGGGCCGCAACACTCGTTCCCAATACGTCCAATTCCAGCCGTAGGGCCGATCATGGTCCGAGAGCGTCGTCGGCAAGCCCCCGCCGAAGTATACCAGTCCGCAAGCGCCATTGATAATGGCATCGTACGTCATGAATCGCTGCTGGTGAAACGTTGGGAACCGCAACGGCTTTCGCGGCGGAACGGTGCCACTAAAAGCGATTTCGAGCGTCATCCAAACCGGCTTCTTTCCATCCGTGACGCGCATCATTTTCTGCGTGTAATCGCCGACGACGGAAATCGTACGGTTCGTTTCACCGGCTTCCAGGTGCCGGCCCATCGGGTAGCTGACTGGGAAAATATCCATCCCGGTGATGTCGAAGGCGGGGTTGTACGGGCGCAGGTCGTCAACCGTTCCGCGCGGCGCTTGAACGATCCACACAGGATGATTGGGGTCTTCTTCGTGGATGATTTCGTATGCACGTTCCACAGCAGCCACTGGGATTCTTCCCCATTGCGGCTCGTCGGCTCCCTTCCAGACTCCCAATCCTGGGTAGTTCTTGAAGAATCGCACGACGCGCCGCAGCCGAACTTCTCGTTCGGGATGCTTGCCGTCGATGGTCCCCAGCTCTTTGAGGAACGGCATGCAGTACATTCCGGCGCGGGCGGCCGCACGCATGTACTGCTCTTCGCGCTCCGCCCACTCAGCGTCCCAAGAGGTGTACTTCTTTTCGCCGTCGGCCACATCTCTCATCGGCCCCGTGCGAATGAAGATGGCGCCCGCGTCGCGGAACTCCTCGAATGCCGGTTTTCCCCACGGCGTTTTCGCCTCGGGAGAAGGCACTACCGTGAATCCAATCGGAAACACCTTGCGGCCATTGATCGACAGCACGTGTTCCGGCGTAATCGTAATCTTGCAAGGTGCCGTATTGCGTTGGGCGGCGGCACTTGCCCGCAGCACGAAGACGCAAAGGAAGGCGGCTCCCATTTTTCCAAGGTGCTTGCTCATACAGGCGTCTCATGAGTGATACCTACTCTCGGGCAACTCCCCGAAACGATGCTACAATGAACCTATGTCCGATGCAAACCACCAGATCGAGTGTTTGTCGACGCTCGCCGAGGAAGGTAAGGAAGATGACTTACGCGACACGACGATCGAAGATCGTTGGAACTTGATGTGGCAACTGGCCTTCAATGTGTGGGCGATGAAGGGCGTGAACGTTGCCGAACAAGGATTTCAAAGGCATATCGAACGCCTAGAACGACGCAGGCGCTGTGCCGATGCGGCTTGATTAGAAGAAACAAATCGGTGAGAAAACCTTGCCTCCAATTCTCTTTGAGTCGTCTTCTCGCTGCGATGACTTTGGTCGCGGTCACGCTGGGTATCGCCGCTCGATTCCCCGACGTCGCATTTTATTCGCTGTGTCTTGCGTTTCCGCTCTCCGCGACCGCGGCCTATGCCAGGAAGCGCGACACTGTTTCAGCGCGATTTGTCTTAATGATCATTGGCACGTTGTTCCTGATCACTGGTACCGGCTGCTGGATGGATATTGTTCAAAACCACGGCGCTGGCGACGTGGCCTCGGTAATGCTAATGAGCGGATTCGGGCTCTTCCTCATGTTCATTGCATGGAGCATCGGCCCA
>DASZZA010000570.1:0-5110 GCA_035545135.1 Lacipirellulaceae bacterium
GGCGCCTATGCCGCCGTGCGTTTAGTGTTGCCGATCGCGCCGGACTGGGCGCTACAGAGCATCGCGCTGTTATCACTTTCCACGGCGATATATGCGGCGGGCATGACGCTCGTCCAGCGCGAGTCGCGGCGATTCTTCTGCTATTTATTTCTCAGCAACTCGTCGCTCGTACTGGTCGGCTTGGAAGTTGCCCGACCAATCAGCCTGACGGGCGGATTGTGCGTATGGCTTTCGGTTGGACTCTCGCTTTCCGGCCTCGGCTTGACGTTGCGAGCGCTGGAAGCACGCACGGGACGATTATCGCTCGCCGACTACCATGGCCTGTACGAGCACATGCCGAGCCTGGCCATTTTCTTCTTGCTCACAGGCCTGGCCAGCATCGGATTTCCGGGCACCATCGGTTTCGTCGGCGCCGAGTTACTCGTTGAGGGCGCCGTCGGAATCAACCCAGTCGTGGGCATGCTGGTCGTGTTGGTGGGGGCCTTGAACGGAATTGCGATCCTGTTTGCGTATTTTCGTTTGTTCACTGGCACGCGGCATACGGCTTCGATTTCTCTCCGCAGCCGCTGGCCGGAAAAAATGGCCGTCCTGGTATTGACGGGGCTTATTTTGAGCGGCGGGCTGTTCCCGCAGCCAGGCGTTGCGTCACGCTATCGGGCGGCCGTCGATATGATGTCCCGACGTAGCGCGCTCAATTCGCCGGGCGGCCATCAAGAACCGTCGCTGAAACAAGCGCGGCGGGCCGCCACATCAGCGGGCGCTGACGGTTAGCCGACTTGCTGCGCGGGCATGCTGCCGGCGGTCAGCACGAGCCGCAATCGCGAAAATTCCTCGTGATTGGCGAAATGTATCGTGATCTTGCCGCGGCCTTTTGCGGATTGGCTTAGGCTTACCTTAGTGCCGAGTACGGTTCGCAGCTCCTGCTCGAGGGCGGCGATCTGTTCATTTTGGGGGCGCGGTACTGGCCGCGAATTGCCCTCGGCATCGACGATTCGTAATTGGTCGCCGTCGAGCGAGCGGATGCGGTCTTGCACCTCCTGCTCGGTCGCTCGGACGGATAGTCCATCCTTTTTGATGTGTCGGGCGAAATCGATTTGCTCTCGTTCGTCGCCTAGGGGAAGCAGCGCACGAGCGTGGCCTTGCGAAATCTCTCCTTGCTGAACCATTTGCTTCACATCGGCGGGCAGTTCCAACAGACGAAGCAAGTTCGCAACTGTGGAGCGGTCGACCTGAACGCGGGCAGCCAATTCTTCCTGCGTACATTGATATTGATTGATGTAGCGTTGGAAGGATTCGGCTTTTTCGATTGCGTTAAGGTCCTTGCGTTGGACGTTTTCGACGATGGCCAGCTCGGCCATCTGTCGATCGTCAACTTCGCGAATCTGCACGGGGACCTGCTGCCAGTCGGCAGCCTGAGCGGCGCGGAGTCGGCGCTCGCCGGCGATCAGTTCGTAACCATCGCCGACCCGACGTACGACGAGGGGCTGGAGAATACCGTGAGTGCGGATGCTATCGGCCAGGTCGGCAATTTCCGCTTCGTCAAACGTTTGGCGCGGCTGGTACGGATTGCGGGCGATCGCGTCGCAGTTCAGCCAGAGCTGGCCGTTGTCGTCGCGCGAGACACGGTTGTCGCCCGAGAAATCGATCGCGCTGGTGGGCGTCGTCGAATCGGAGTCGTCCCAGGAGCGACCCAAGAGGGCTTCCAAACCACGTCCTAATCGTCGTTCTTTCGACACGGCCAATCCTCCCTGATTGAATGCGTGGACTAGAGTGAGCGGCCACGCGCGGTGGGAGCAGGGGAAAAGCTTCCTTGCCTTTCTTCCTGCCAGCAGTGGCAGCCGACGCCCGCGCTAGCACGGATCGCCGTCATGGTGCGATACCAGGATGCATTCGCCGCGGGCGGGTCGTTTGTTTCTCATCGGCACGACGATTGGGTTGAGCGCATCGAATTGCATGCCGAGGACACAGTTTGCTTGACCAGCCTGTTTTCCGCCCTCGGTGCTCGGCTAGCAGAATTGAGTACAATGCACGCGGGGCTGCATTCGCTGCAGCTATGGGCAACCTTCCCAGCCGCTTTCGGCAGCGCGCATGATGATGCCGGAACCACCGACGAACGACGTAACCACCCCGCGCGCGTTTGAGCGCAACGCGGCGAGCGAAGCGCTTGTGCGGTACACGACGGATGATCTGTTACGATTTGGATGGGTGCCGATTATGACCGGCGTGATCTTTGCCGGCGGAGCGTACCCAATCGTGATTGGCGTTGGTGGTGTGGCCGTGAGCCTTTGCGAGGGAGTTTGGAGCCTGTTGCACGGTGTTCCAGCCGATTGGGACAGTGCACCAGCAATCATTGCCACGGCCCCATTCATCGCGTGCGCTGTGGCCGTTGTCGGCATGTTTTTAACGGGTGTGATCGCAGTCTTCACCTTTCCGCTCGCACATTTGTTCCTTTGGTCGCTCGCGCTGCCGGCCAATCCGATTCGGGTGGGGGCGTGGTATGGCGGCTTGGTTGGGTTCATTGGCGTACTGCCCGTGAGCCTCGCTGCATCTGGCGACGTGAATTCGAGTACAGGATGGTGGGCATGGTTCGTGCTCGCCATGGGGCCCGGGCTTACCATGCCGTTGGGACAACTGGGTGGCACCCTCGGCGGGCGAAGAGCGTGGCAAGAGGCAGTCGAACGAGACGCGCGATATCGCCGACTTGCGGCCGAGTGGCAAACGGGGCTGGACCCACCGGCGATCGGCTGCACGGGCGCAGCCGAGGGGGCTGCTACGCAGCACCTGCAATTCCGAATCGTCCACCTGATGTGGGCCGCGGTATGGTTGAGCATCCTGCTGACAATAATACGGCTATCGGGAATCGCCTACCGACTCGTCGTGCCGGTATTGCTGGGAGGTCTCGCTTACCAAGCGGCGTTGCTTTGGATTGGTCAGCATCTGATTCCGCGCCTATGGCGGCGGTGGCGTGCCGGGGCGGCAAATCTGTTCCACGTGAAACAACCGGCAGAGTAGGTCGCAGATTGTGCGTTTCACGTGGAACACACAGAACACGAATCATTGCCAGACAACGCAATCCGCGAAGTCGTTTCACGTGAAACGGGAGGGAGTGTTAGTCGCAGTTTGCAAACCGCTCAGGGAGAGGGGGACAGTCCCATTTTGCTCCGAAGACTCCGCAAAATTGGGACAGTTCCCGGCCATTTTGTTAGAAGCTCTAACAACTATCCACTATCCGTGAACTTATTCGAGCGGATTGATTACCAAGCCGCTGAGGAGCTTGGGGTAGAAGTAGGTGCTTTTGGCGGGCATGCGCTCGCCGTGGCTGGAGATGGCCCGGATGTGGTCGACCGTGGCTGGCATGACGAGCGCTGCCAGTTCGAAACGGCCCGCTGTGCCAGCCTGTCCGGTGGCGTCGCGGCCGGCTGTGTCGCCATCCTTGAGGCCGCGGACGACCTCTTCGATGTCGCGAACGTACTTGGGCGCCGGAAGATTCGGCGCGTCGAGCAGTGTGTCGACGATCAGGCGGTGCAGGATGCTCACGCCAAGCCCCTGCCAGTCGTCGGAATGGTCGCTGGCTACGCGGGCCATTTTTTGGCGGCCTGCATCTGTCAAACGCGCGAGCGTCCATTGATCGTCGGCGGCCGTATAGAGGCCAATCGTCCCTTGTTCGCCTTCAACCTCGATTTCTTCCCATAGTGACCTGGCTCGCTCGGGCGAATTGCCAGCCGCCTCGGTGCCGAAGGAATTGCCTAGCCGCTGGCGCAGCTCGGACGAAGTGATCGGCGGCAGGCCGCGGAACAGCCGATGCGTCGCCAGAACCAACATGCCGGGATCGCTCATCGAGACGAGCATCATGAGCACATAGTTGGCTGGATGCTCGGGCGGCAGGGTGGAGGGAGTTATTCCGCGTGGGGCAAGCCCCGCCGCTAGCTGGTCGCGGAGCGCTAGAGCTGTTTCGTAGCGGTGGTGGCCGTCGGCAATGTATACGGGACGGTCACCCATCGCCCCGATGACGGCGGTGATCGTTGCGACATCGGTCACGGTCCACATGCGGTGAATTACCCCCAAGTGATCGGTGGCTTCCAGTGGCGCGACTTCCGCAATCGCCGACTCCAGTATGCGCTGCGCCTCATTGGTTGGATCGGGATAAAGCCCGAAGATTTGGCTGAGGTTAGCCTTGCACGCAGTCCACAATTTCAACCGATCCGCCTTGGCTGCGCCGTGGGTTTCTTCGTGGGGGAAGATCTTGCCCTCGCCGAATCGTTCGAGCCGCACGCGGCACATGAAGCCGCGGCGTGTGTGTTGCGTGCCCGCTTCGGTAAACACTTGGTGGTAAACGTAGATTGCGGGATCGCTTTCCTCGAACAGCACGCCATCGCGGCGCCAATCGCGCAAGTGGCGAGCGGCGCGCGTGTAGCGGTTGCGATGCTCGTCGTCACCCGGTTCGTCCTTGTTGAGGATCAATCGCACGACATTTGCCGGATGCTTGTCGTAGAGCGCCTGTTGAAGCGCGGCATCGATTACGTCGTACGGCGGCGCAATCACATTGCTCAACGAGCCGACATGGCCGAGGTCGTAACGGATACCGCGAAAGGCTTGAATATCGGGCATGGTGGTTAATCCAAAACAACGGCGTTAAAATGCGAGTTTATAGAATTGTGAGGCAGGCTGGAACATGCCACACGAATGACGGGCGGATATCATAGGGATGCGGCTGGGAATGGGCAAAGCACCCAAAGAAACATATTCGAGAGGCGTTGAAGTACGCCGACGATCACGGTTGGCGCTTTGTCAAATCGCATGGTCACGCTTGCGGTCGAATTTTGTGCGGATATGGCCATCGAGAATGCCAGAAATCGGTTTGGTCTACACCCCGCAATCCTGAAAACCACGCTAAGGATATTTGAGACTTTGTCGATTCCTGTCCCGGAGAAGCCAGCGATGAACTCTGAGTTCTAATTGATCTTAAGCGCTGCGGAAGTAAGCGATGAACTTGCGAATTCCGTGTACGAAGCCGGCTTCGATGATTCGAGCTTGATTATGCGCGGAGGCAAGGCGGCGATCTGGTTTCGGCACCGACCCGGTGAGTTGAAGTCCGTCGTGCGCGAAGCTT
>DASZZA010000571.1:0-5157 GCA_035545135.1 Lacipirellulaceae bacterium
GATGGATGCCGTCGTAATCGCCATTGCCGGATGCGTGTTTATCCTCGCGCTCTTGGCAGTCGCATTTCTGTCGCTTCGTTATAGCCCCGCCGAACATCGCCGCGGCGAAACATCGATCGCACAGAATTGCTCCAGACGAGCGCCGACGGTCCGCCTCGACCGCGAGGACCTGGGACGAGCGCGTGGCTCAATTGAACCTTAATGCGAGCAGGGCACCCATTCAGAATCCGCTAATCGCCGGCACCTGTGCCCAACGTCCGATAATCGCTCTTATGTTCGTTTCGGCCGCGATTTTCCCCGGGGATTGCAGCATTTCGCAATGTTAGTCGACGTCGCCTGTTCCGCGCTGGATCGATACAATGCATTTATGGAACCGATGCTCGTTCAACATGACGAAGATTGGTACGACGACGACGAAGACCAACTCGAAGAGACCGCCGCCCAGTGCCCGGAATGCGGCGGGCCCGTGTACATGGTCACCCACAAGTGCCCTGCTTGCGGCTACTGGCTCACCAATGCCGACCGCCGATCGATGTATCGCAGCGAATCGAAACCCGCCTGGATCAAGCTCACCGCGGCAATTGTGTTGATTGTTCTGCTCGTAACCCTGCTGATCGTCGGAACCGTTTTCTTGTGAGCTAACGAATTAAGTCCCGAGACTCCCGTAGCCCCTCTCCCACCGGGATGGGGTCGGGATGAGGGCGATTTGCCGGAGAACAAGACGCATTATCTCCTAAAGTGAGAGCGTTCTGCGATAACTCTTAGTACGGCCGGCTCGTCGGCACTTCGGCCGAATATGGTCCCGGGAACGTATTCGGCTCGCGCGGCGCGCTATTCGCCTCGCCACTGCTCGGCGGTTGCCGCTGCTGCGTCTGCACAGGCCACGCCGGCTGCGAGGGCGCCGGCCAATTCGTCTGCTGCTGTACTTGTTGCGGCTGCGGCCAACCGTCTTGCGGAGTCGTTGCCGGTGTGTCTGCTTGTCCTTGCGCAGGCCATTGCGGCCGCATATCCTGGCCGTGTGGCTGATAGTTCGGGTTGAGCTTCTGCTCAATCTTGTTCAGATACGGATCCACCACCTGATGGACTTCAGGTGGGAATACCGAGTGAGCCTTATCCAACAGCGCCACAATGTAATGCCCCGACTGTGAGTCGACGATCGCTTGTCCTTGCGCCGGCCACAACGTGACGGCGAAGAAGGTAATCCCAATGCACAGCAGCACGCCTTTGGCAAATCCAAACATCCCGCCCAGTTGTCGGTCGAACGACTCGAGCTTCACTTTGTCGATAAGGTCCGACACGAGCCGGAAGAGCATCCAGACCACAAGCGACGTGCCAACATAGATCGCAAACATGGCGACAAACTTGTTCCACGGTGCCTGTTGCCCAAAAAGCGGCGCAAGCTGCTCGCCGAACCGAAGCGACACGAAGTAGCTCACCACCAGCGACGCCAGCGACGCCAGTTGCCACGCCATTCCCTTCCAAAAACCAAACAGAGTGGCGCCCACGAGCACAACGAGCATGAGCATGTCGTAGGTTTGCATGGTGCTTAGACGGGATGCAGGATGGTGGAGGCGGGGAGCAGGGTGCGAATTGCGGCGGCCAAATATAGTGGCGTGACAGCAATGAGCGAATAGCATTCGTTCCCCAATTATTGGGTCGCTAGCATTCTAACGCGCAAATAAGGGATATAAGGACCGAAGCCCGCGGCGCTAGCAAGGGCGACCGATCTTAAGTTCGCTAGCGCTGCGCGCTTCTATATTGCCCTCTGTTTGCACTTGTCGCTAATACTCGCAGCAGGCGTACCCAGCATGCCGAAATCTTCTATGATCGAGCGCCATTTCGGCGTTCGAAAGTGAAGGATGCACCCATGGCCGGATTTCGCACGCACGTCACCGTGAGCTCGCTGCTCGGCATGGGCTACGCCGGCGCACTCGCCACGATGTACGGCGTGCCGATGCCGACCGCCACCGTTGCCGGCGCACTGTGCGGCTTTTCCGGCATGCTGCCCGACCTGGATAGCGACACCGGCGTGCCGCTCCGCGAAGCGATGAGCTTCACCGCCGCCGCCGTCCCGCTGTTGCTCGTCCGCCGCTTCCAGTCGCTTCACTTTAGCACCGATACGATGATCCTCATCGGAATCGGAATGTATTTCTTCGTCCGCTTCGGTATCGCGAACATGATTCGCAAGACCACCGTCCACCGCGGCATGTTTCACAGCATACCGGCGATGCTGATCTTCGGCGGGATCGCGTTTCTATTGACGGGTGCGTCGCCGATGTTCGATCGCTTGTTGATGGCCGGCGGTGTGGCGGGCGGCTTCCTGTCCCATTTGATCCTCGACGAGATCTACTCCGTCGAATACAGGGGCGGCCGCTGGCGAACAAAAAAATCGTTCGGCACCGCCATGAAACTCTGGAGCGGCGACCGTTGGTCGAACTTCTCAACCTACGCTAAGCTCGCCGTCGTCGGCATGGGCATCGTCGGCGAGCCGGGTGTGATGAAACAATTTGGCGCCACACAGCCGCAGATTGCCAGCCAAGTTAACGAAGCGCTCAACATCATCGGCTCCCTCGGCAAAAACCAACCACAGTTGGCGAAGCAACTCGGTCAATTGCAAAACCTGATCAATACGTTCGGTGCAAGCTCCACGTCGCAATTCGCTCCCAGCGGCGCGTCGTTCCCCACGGCGCCGGTAACCAATCAATTCCCCGCCCAATCGCAAAGCGGCGCGAATTGGGCGCAGCCGCCGACTTACTCTGTCACCCCGCCTCAAACATCGGCCCCTCCCCTCCCGGCGAATAACCCACAACCCACGAGCTGGCCCTGGCCCGTCGCTGGCCAATCGTACAACGATAACGGCCAGCCCGCGCCCTTCCAAAACCAATACGATACGGCCCAGCGCCCCGCGGCGCAGTACGCGCAATGACGAATGCAGCAAGCGAGCAGTTTCATACCTCGGCGGTGTCCAACCACAGCGTCACCGGCCCGTCGTTGACGAGTGACACAAGCATGTGCTCGCGGAACCGGCCGGTGGCCACTTCGATGCCGGCCTCACGGACGACGGCAACAAACTGCTCGTACAGCCGCTCGGCCAATTCCGGCGGCGCTGCATCGGTAAAGCTCGGCCGCCGGCCGCGGCGCGAGTCGCCGTACAGCGTGAATTGACTGATCACGAGCATCCCCCCGCCCACCTCCGCCAGTGAGCGATTCATCTTCCCAGCCTCATCTTCCAACACACGCAGCCCGACGATCTTCTCGGCCAACCAACGGACCTCGGCCTCGCCGTCGTCGTGCCCGATACCGAGCAGCACCACCAGCCCCCGCCCAATGCGGCCGGTCTCGGTGCCATTCACCGTCGCATGAGCTTCCGCCACTCGCTGAATACAGGCACGCAAGATTAAAGCCTCCAAAGCACACTATCGTTGCAATAAGATGGATGTTAGATGTTAGATGTTGGATTGCAGACGTCAGATTTTAGATTCGGGTTACAACATCCAACATCCGCACCCTCCCCCCTGCATCCCGCATCCTCCATCCACGCTCATATGTCCACCGTCCTCCTGGCCTATTATTGCGCGCTCGTCCTCGTGGCGTCGATCATTGGCGGAATGATCCCCGTATGGTTTCAGCTCACACACCGCTGGATGCAAATTGCGATTAGCTTCGTCGCGGGCGTCATGCTCGGCATCGGCGTGCTACACATGTTGCCGCACGCAATCGCCGACGCCACCGCCGCGGCCGAAGCAACGACCGTCACTGCCTCGTCCACGATGTCAGCCGTTGCTGCAGTCTCCGCGGCAAGCCACGAAGCCATTCAATGGACGATGATGGCGATGCTCGTCGGCATGTTGACGATGTTCTTTATCGAACGCTTCTTTTCCTACCACCATCACGACGTGTCAGAAAACGGCGACGACGAAGAAACACCCAACACTCAATATCCAACATCCAATATCCAACATCCGCCTCACGCCGCCGAGCATTCGTCAGCCCGCGCACATCGCCACGACCTGTCCTGGGGCGGCGCCACATTCGGCCTGGCGCTCCATAGCATCATCGACGGCGTTGCTCTGGCCGCGGCAGTTCAATGCGAAAGCGGCAGATCGTGGCTTGCCGGCTTCGGAGCGTTCCTGGTCATTTTTTTGCATAAGCCATTCGACGCTATGACGGTCGGCTTGCTCATGAGCCGCGGCGGCTGGAGCTTGCCGTGGCGGCATACGGTCAACACTTTATTCTCGCTGGCGATTCCGGTCGGCGTGCTGATCTTCTACTTTGGGCTGATGCCCGAACAGTTCAGCGCCGATGCGGCAAACCGGCAATGGTACATTGCCTGCGCATTGGCATTCTCTGCCGGCACCTTCTTATGCATTTCGCTCAGCGACCTGTTGCCCGAATTGCAATTTCACCGGCACGATCGCGTGATGCTGTCCATCGCCCTATTAGCTGGCCTGGCCGTCGCTCAAATTGCCGCACGGCTGGAAGCCGCTGCTCACCCGCCGCATCAACTCCCGGTCACCGCAATCAGCCATACCAAACGCTGAACACCGCGAAATTTTCAGCAAACGCGTTCGGCTGCGTCCCCTTCAACGACCCTATCATCGAATGGTTCGCCTCCCTCCCGTTCGACGAACATTCCAGAAAACTGGTTCGGCTTCCTCCCCTTTGACGGGGAGGGCTGGGGAGGGGTGACCGCGTTCTGTGACCAAACTCACACTTTCACACGATAGCACTTGCATATACGACTGCCGGCTTTACCAGGATTGCCTGACCGTTGCCACCAACGATTGCGTCCAGTTCGATGGTCACCCAGGCCGAAAAGCTAACAGGAATCCATACACTCAGCCATCGTCATCCACCGTCACGCGTATCGCCGGCGGTCGAACGGTCCGGTATTCAGGGAGTTTTAATGTCGGGCAAGAACGCGCGCACGTGGCAGCCATACCATGTCGGTCATTTTCTGTTAACCATTCAGCTCGATTCCGTGGCCGTTGGCCGGCGTCTCGCGGAACAAGCTGAACTTGGCGCCGTCACGCGCCGCTTGATCGCGCTCGCCGAATCGCAACGACTGCCCATCACCTGGGCGGTGAGTGACCCAGCCCACTCAGCCGCCACGTCGCTCATACTGCAATCGTCAGTCGACCACGAATTGGCGATTCT
>DASZZA010000572.1:0-8666 GCA_035545135.1 Lacipirellulaceae bacterium
TTTTTGCAGGTGGCAGCGAGCAGATTTTGGAAGGCGGAGCTGGTTGCGCCTTCGTGGGCGACTTCGTGTGTGGCGTACCCGGCCAGCTCTTCGTAGTAGCGTTTGATTTCCTTGTGAGTCGGCTTGAAGTGGTAGGAGAAGGTCATGAGCGGCAGGGCGAATCGAAGGGGTCAGTCCCCATTTTCTCCAGGCCGAAAATGGGGACAGACCCCCTGCATAGGCATCCGTTCCGATGCGAATGATACCAAATGTTGGAGCTTTCGCCAATTTGGCCGCTGCTAATTTCGCGTAGAACGGAGATCAGCGGTAGGCGTCGCCGGCGCCGGTTGCGGTCGAGCCCAAAGGTTCGACGGCCCGGAGTCGACCCGCGACGCTGGCGGGGGAGAACTCGACTGGCTCGCGGGTTTGGAAGGCGGCCAGGTTGCCGGCGGTGTCGCGGGCTTCAATGCGCAGATAGAACCGCGTCGGGACATAACGTTCGACGCGCCATGCATACTCGCCCGTGTTCTCCAAGTTAGTGGCAATGGCGGACCACGGTCCGGTTGGCCGGCTGCTGTAGAAAAGGGATATCGGCCTCGGCTCCAGGTTATTGTCGGCGGCGCGCCATCGCAG
Organism: Lacipirellulaceae bacterium; assembly: GCA_035545135.1. Taxonomy (GTDB): domain Bacteria; phylum Planctomycetota; class Planctomycetia; order Pirellulales; family Lacipirellulaceae; genus JABDGM01. Next base: position 613 of record DASZZA010000572.1, read on the forward strand.
GATCAGATTGTCGGCGATATTGCCCTGGCCTCGCTCGATCGCCGTAAGCTCGACAAGTGGCCTCTTCAGGTCGACCGAAACCCACAACTCGGGCTCGTCGCCAGGACGAGGCGGCTCCGACTCCGCGGCGCCCGCCGTCTGAACGACAATCCGGAAGCCGTACAAGCCTTCGCCATCGACGGTCGTGATGATGGGACTTCGATTGTCGTCATCGATTGCATACCGACCCCAGTTTCGGCCACCGTCGCGCGTACCCCATAGCTCGACTTTCGACACGGCGGTCGCATCAACGAGGTCGTACTCCAAGGCGAACGTTCGGGACCCCACCTGTTTCGGCGGCGATTGGGGTGTGTGTGGCGACAGTTGCGGATCGACCGGTGCCACGTCGCGCGGCGCTTGTTTCGCCGCCGAAACGAATCCGGTATCCGCCGCGGGCGCTGCTGGTTGAGCCGCATTGCTCGGACTTTCGGCAAACTGCACTGGGGGAGCCGCATTCGTCGCGGCGGTAGGCTCGCGGTAGGGTTCCAATGCGGCAAACTTTGGCCGCGAAGGATTGGCTGAAGCCACATTGTTGGTCGCATCAGGAGATGGTTTCGCCAGGCTTGCGTATTGCGCCTCGATCTGGGGCTCGCCTCCCATTGAGCTTGAACTGGCAACGCTGGACGGCGGCGCATCGAACAGCGGAGGATTACCGTACGCCGTTACGCCATCATCTTGCCCGGCGGATTTGCCAGACCACAAGCGAAACGGCGCGCGAGCGGCGTTGCTGGCCGGCCATGGTTGCGTTGCCGGTCGAGTTGCGAGGTGTGCGGCTTGCGCCGGCTGTCCTGCGGTGGAGCTAACCGAAGCCCAACCTTGTGGTGCTGCGTTTGTTGGCGAATTCGCAACAGTCGAAGCCACATTTGCTTGTGTTGTGATAGCCTGGGCAGCGGCGGTGCTGGTACTCACAACCGGGGCCGCCAACAGCGGACCGGAGGCCACATCGCCATACTCGACTCGAGTTTGGTACATCGCCGAATTACCGGCCCGGTCAGTAGCAACGGCACGAAGTGTCATCGGTCGTGCACCGGTCGGTGGTTGCCAACGAGCGCGGAACGTGTCGCAAGGAGCGGGCAGTCCAATGTTCTGCGTCGCGGTCGCGGGACTCTCTACCGCCACTGGTTGCCACGCAGCTGACGGATCGGCCTGCCATTCCAATCGCCAACCGCCTGGATCCAGGTTTGCGTCGGTTGCGCGCGCTTGGATTTCGATGGCGCCATTGTCGGACGCATGGGCTCGCAACTCGTCGATGCGGGGAAGGGTTGTGTCGACAATAACTCGCAGTTCCGGCTGGTAGGGTCCCTGCGGCCAGGCACGGCCTAATTTGTCGAATGTGCGGACTGCGAACCAATACTCGCCGTCGCCTTCGGCGCGGTAATTAAATGCCTTAACGTCTGGCTTGGCTTCGCTGATCTTTTGCCAGCTCGCGCCGTGATCCTTGGAAAGAAATAGCCATACGGCCCGTGCCGCGCCCGGTTCGGCGGCGGAGCCCCACTGGTACGGAATCAAAAACAGGTTTTGCTTCCAGTAAATCGGTTCCGGCACGCTTGCCGCCGGGGTTGTAGCAGGTAGTCGGGATTGAGCGTTCGCGACCGAATCGAGTCCAGTGGCGCCAAGCATGCAACCCAAAGCAATGGCCGTGAACAAAGGTGCGCGATGTGCCGTGTGGCGACTACGGATCGTGCGGAGCACGCGTTCGTGTCGAGCGGTGACCACCCTGCGACGTCTAATCGAAGATGAATCGCTACGTAACATTGTCCACCCAACAGACCGGAGACTCGCGCATTCGTCCTGAATCCTTATCGGGACGAGTCAAAGACGCTCTGCACGGCAAACGGACCCAAAAGCGAATGTCCGATGCGAGCCAAATAAGCATCCGCATCCGTCGTTCTGGACCAAAATATGCGGGTGGCGCATAATGTATCGACTGGGTGTGGAAGCGAGCTAGCAACCGTGCCCAAAGAGGCGCCACGAACCCCGCAAGCTGGCCATCGACCGCGCTGGCAGCGCAACGCAAAGGGTTCCTGTCACCTTTTTGGGACAAGCCGGTGGCATGACCGAATTGTTTCGTCATCCGTTGTCACAGGCCGCGTTGTGGTTTGCGGTAATATTCGCGTTATTGGCGCTAGCCGTCGTGGGATTGAGAAAGTGGCGCGGTCGTGCCTACGACGTCCAACCCAAGGCCAGTGAATTGCTGACAAAATTTCGAGAAATGCACGGCCGGGGTAGTCTTAGCGACGACGAATACCGAACAATTAAGACGAAGCTAGCACGGCAGATCGATGCCGAGCTAAAAGATAACGACCCGACGAGTTAAGGCGATCGGCGCCGCCGTGAGACAGCAGCGCAAGCTGGTGCGATTACGCGATGCGTAACGAGGCGAGTGCCGCTCTGCCAGTAAGCCATCGGCGAACGAGGACCGCCGATCGGACGTATGGATGGTTGTACAAAACGTGGGGCAGACATCTTTGTCTGCCGGCAGACAGAAATGTCTGCTCAACGGGATCGCTAGAGGAACTGGGGACAAGGAAGCTTCTCCGGGACACAAGTGTGGATGCTTCGAGCAAATCCGGGTCGGGGACGACCTGGCTCGCGAGCTTCGCTTTCGAGCGAGTAACACCTAGGATAAATCAAAGCGGCAATCCAATTCACGCGAAGTAGGCTTGAGATTGTCGCCCACCGGAAGGAGTTTCGCATGCCCACGGGCCGGGAAATCAGCGGCACACGCCGCGGCGGTACGACTAAGAAGAACGCCTTTTGTTCGTTCTGTCGCAAGAGCTATCGGGACGTTGGACCGCTGGTCGAAGGACCCGGCGACGTTTACATCTGCGGCGAGTGCATCGAGCTTTGCCAATCGATCCTCGACCAGGAGCGCAAGCGCCGCGGCTCGAGCAAGCAACTTTTTACGCGCATTCCCTCGCCGCGCGAAATCATGGCGCAGCTCAATGAGTACGTCATTGGGCAGGATTCGGCCAAGCGCGTCCTCTCCGTGGCGGTGCACAGTCACTACAAGCGACTGGTCGCGGCCGAGGATGACTCGGACGTCGAAATTGATAAGTCGAACATCTTGCTGGTGGGCCCGACCGGCTGCGGCAAGACACTGCTCGCCCGCACGCTGGCCCGCAGCCTCAACGTGCCGTTTGCCATTGGCGACGCCACGACGCTAACCGAGGCCGGTTACGTCGGCGAGGACGTCGAGAACTTGCTGCTGAAGCTGCTGCACGCCGCCGACTTCGACATCGAAGCGGCCCAACGCGGCATTCTCTACATCGACGAGATCGACAAGATCGGCAAAACGAGCCAGAACGTATCGATCACGCGCGACGTATCCGGCGAAGGTGTGCAGCAGGCGCTACTGAAGATGCTCGAAGGCACCACGGCCAACGTTCCACCGCAAGGCGGCCGCAAACACCCTGAGCAGCAATACATCCAGATCGATACCACGAACATCCTGTTTATCTGCGGCGGCACGTTCAACGGTGTCGACGATATCATCCGCAAGCGGTTGGGTAAACGATCGATCGGTTTCACGCAGGATGCCAAGAGTCACACGGACCTTGGCCTCGCCGAAACGCTGCCGCACGTCAATGCCGACGACCTGATCGAGTTCGGCATGATTCCCGAGCTCGTGGGCCGGTTGCCGGTAGTGAGTGCGCTCACGCCGCTCGACGAAGAAGCGCTGATCCGTGTCCTCACCGAGCCGAAAAACGCGCTCACGAAACAATACGAGCGGCTATTCTCGATGGAAGAAGCCGATTTGCGGTTCACCGACGACGCCCTGCGGGCAATCGCCAAAAAAGCCCAGGAGCGCGAAACAGGCGCCCGCGGCCTCCGCTCGATTATCGAGCAGGTGATGCTCGACATCATGTTCGACTTACCGGATCAGCCGCGCGGCAGCCGGTATGTGATTACCGACGAAGTGGTCCACGGCAAGAAACCGGCGTTCGAGCAGCCGCAAACCAAGAGCGCGTAGCTGCAAAAGTTACGTGTATCGACGCCGATGAGTCGTCAACCAGCGGGTTGAACACTTGTAGCCGGGCTCTGTGACCCCGGGATCCTCGCAGAAATACCCGCCTCAGCGAGGCGCGCTGTTGTTGCATCGCCGGCCACCAACGGCGATCAGCGCGGTGGCGGACAGCAAGAGCGCAAGCGCGGTGGGCTCGGGCGCCGAAACATTGCTAAGCGAAGTGCCAGCCGCACCGCCCGTGCTGTCGACGGTTTGCCCGAATTCACTCTTCCAGAGGTCAAAAAAATCGCTCGGGCCGATGTCGATCTGGTTGCCGTCATCGGCGGTCATACTGCTTGTTGGCTGTAACTTGCGCCACACAAGATAATCGCCGGCATCGATCACGCCGTCGGCGTTGAAATCGGCCGCCGAGCGCTGGAGACCCAGAGCGTCCACTTGGTAACTGAGGTATTGCTGGCAATCGACGCACGTCGGCGGCGGCACATTCGCTCCCACGATGTGAATAAGAGGAGCGTGGATGGTCGCACGCAGTCTGATGGGGATTCCCTGTCCGTCCACTCCCGTGAATTGCAGCATGCTCGGATCACTAAACGTACCGTCCAAACCGGTGAGATTCAGTGTCTTATCGAGGTCCCAACCTGGAAGAGGAAGCGGCGCCGCGCTGAGTGGATTAAACAAAATCGCATGGACATCGACAAACTTAGCAAAGGGCTCCAGCGACGGAATGTGCGCGGTCGGGTCGACGCCGTAATCGTAGCCAGTAACGAGCCCGAACTTGCCGGCGATGCTTAGGTCCATGTCGTAATTCGGCGAACCACCCGCGACATGAACAATACTTCTCGGGGTAATGAAGCGGTAATCGCGCAGAATATCCGGCGGGTCGGCTGCCGCCTGGAAGATAAGGACCGCAGTCAAGCAGAGAAATACCGCGAATCGACCCAATAGAGTGAATCGTTTCATCGAACAGCCTCCACCAGTCCCAGCAGCCGATAGTCTACAGCCGAATTCGTGCAATTGTCAAACGCAGGCGCCGCGCCAGAATGGCCGGGCTATTTAGCCGGCCCACTGCGACGGAGCGAAAAATACGGCGCTAATGCGAACGGAAACATGGACTTACGGCCGCGGCAATAAAGCCTGTCATTAGCAGCAACAGGGCACGAGGCTCGGGGACGGACGAGCCGCTGCCAAGTGCTCCGCCACCGGCGGTTACCGACATGCCCGTGTTCGCTCGCCAAATCATGAGATCGCCGGCGTCCACTAGATAGTTTCCGTTGGCGTCGGCAGCCAGGTTGGCGCCAGTCTTGCCAAGCGTCTTGCGCCAAACGACATAGTCGGACGCATCGACATGGCCGTCGTGGTTAAAGTCGCCTTGCGAAGTAAGCGTCGGCGGCAAGAGTGTCGCTGCATCGCCGATCCAAACGTTGCTGACCGTGTAGTTCGCCACTCCATTACTCGTGAATCGAATGTCGGTAATCAGGGGGTTGAAGCCGGAGCTGCTCTGCGCTGTGAGCATCCATTGGAAGCCGGAATCGGTGAAGTTGGCGACCAACGCTCCGCTGGGAAACAGCGAAGCCTGCAGTGTATTTGCCCCGGTTCCGTTGCCGGAAATCTTGGCTATCAGCAGGTACGTCGCATTCGCGGAAAAGGCGGTGGCTGTTACATCCTGACCGGCCACGTCGGCCACACTATCGATCGAGAATTGTTGTTGCAATCCGTGAAAGGCGATATCGAATTGGCTCACGCCTGAATTATTTAGAAAATCCAATGACAGTGTGCGAGAGCCGGAGGCAAGTTGCGCGGCCGACAACGGCCCGGTGTTTTCGCGAACAAGAAACTTCACATAGGTGTCCTGGTTTTGACCGAGGTCCATCGGTGTCGCCAGTTTGGCTTCCATCATGCGCGCCTGAGCGTTGATTCCAGCCGTCACTTCCGCGCTGTTTTGATTACGAATAGTGACGAACGCGTTGCTGTGTGTGGCCGCACCGGCACCCGTGCCGCTCCACAATAAGTAGTTTGTGACTTCCTGCTTGAAGTTGCCCGTTTCGATCAACTTGCCCTGCGCGCTACGAACCGCTGTCCACCGTCCGTTAATCCCCAACGAGCTTGGAAAGCCCTCGAACGTGCCTGTGTACGCGAGCCGGTCCGGTAGATTGACGCCAAGTGACGCGAATCGGCCTGCCAGCCAATCGGCATCGGCCTGGTTCACAAAGCCATTGCCGTCGTGATCGCCTTTTTCCCAATTGCCATCCAGATAAAAGGCGTCGAACTGAGCCGCGGTCGCCATTCCTGTATTGGCGAGCGATGCGCCCATGTTGTCGGACAGCTTGAAGGCGTCCGTCGCGCTGACTTTGCCATCCAAATCTAGATCCGGAATATCTCGCTTCACGACGACGTAATGATGCATCACACGATGCAAACCCAAGGCCCCGGGCGAATCGTAGCTCAGCGTCCAGGTGAACATCCCCGGCATGCCGCCGTCGAGCGCTAATTGGGTTTTTTCCCGCACCTGCTTGCGGCTTTCAATGGTCCACGTGTCGGTCGCCGTTGATCCGCCAATCGTCGGCAGCGTGCCCGTATAGGTGCCGGCATCGTAAGCCAGATTGGGATCCGCCTGGACAATGGCATCCAACGTGACCGATGGTCCATCGGTACCGTAGGTGCCCACCCCCACGGCGATTTGATCTTTCGAAAACGCCTTTGCGGCTCCCTGCTGCGTCAGTTGCGTTTTCTGGTTGACGTACGTGTTCGTTGACGTAGCGCCGATGTGGTATACCATCACGAAAAGCTGGTCGTACACCTTAGCGTCGAATAAAGACGTATTATCCCAGCTGTAATCGGTGCTGCCGAAATCGCATACGGAGACTTCCATGCCCAGCGGATGAATCGCGTCCCCCAGCTCCCTGGCCAATTCGGTGTAATTTCCCCACTCGGTCGAGTTGCTTGGCCGCTCCCAGTCGAAATTAAAACCGGCCATATCGTCGGCTGTGCCCGCGCCACCCTGCAGCAACGCTTTGACGCCATTCACGAAGTTCGTGCGGTAGGTCGGGTTACCGATGATCGACTCCCAGGTTGCGTCTACGCCCGCGGAACCGGAAACACCCATCATGCTGATATGCAACTTGAAGCCGTACGTCGCGGCCTGCGAGCGCAGGGTCGACGTCGTGACCGGGTACAGATTGGTAATGGTACCCGTCGTATCCGGCCGCGCTCCGCCAAAGAACAGCACGTCGGAAACGTGCGAATAAAGACCGTTCGCGGCGATGCTGCTAACTTTCGTGTAATCCCAGTAGGGAATGTAGCCCCAAATGCGGAAGTTGGCCGCGTCCCAGGTGGAAACCGACGACTGCTGCGCATCGGCGTGCGTGGGTGCGAGCGAAATTAGGATCGCTACGCTTAGAAGTCCGCGCAATTGCAGACACCGTCCCCCGTAACCACTTCGACTCATTTCCTGTCTCCACCGACCAGCACGCGTTGCCTTAGTGAGCGGCAGAAGACAAATAGCCCGGTCGTCCTGGCCGGTGCTATAGTCCCGAAAAACTCAAATCGTTTATCGAGCGCCACACTAACGACCCAAGATGGGTCGCCTATGTTCATTACACTTGGCACGTTTACTTTTTCCCGCTGCTTTTTGAAGTTTGTCCCTGGTGCGACCGCCATATAGCCGCATCGCGGCCGTCAACTTTCGCGTCGCCATTGGCGTCCGCACCACTGAAGATCGGTACCGTTTGGCCCTTCAATTTGCGCCAGAGGACGTAGTCGGCCGCATCGACTTTGCCGTCGCGATTGAAATCGCCCGCAAGCGCGCCATCGTAGCCAAGCTGCAATGCTTCGAGTTGTGCTTGTGTGCCGTAAAAGACGTCCCGGTCGACATGGCCCTTGAAGCCCGGCACGGGGTTGGCGAGGGCGACGGAGTCGGCTCCATCACTCCACTGCCAGAACAGCCAAAGGCCCCACAACGGAGTGTCGGACACCACGGGCGGTGATTTCGTGCCAGTTCCTTTCCACCAAGCGAGCCACAGCTTGTGCGAGCCGGCAACACTCGCCGTGT
>DASZZA010000573.1:0-2920 GCA_035545135.1 Lacipirellulaceae bacterium
TGCGCCGTCCCAAATTCGGTTGTGCCGTGCGTAGAAGTGCTCCTTGAGCAACAAAACGATGTCCGGCAGCCGCACTTTGTTCGGTCGGACCCGTAGCCGTATTCCGTTGAAATAAACTTGCCCTAATTTCTTCGCAGTCACGAATTCGTACAGTGTCAGAAACAAGAACCGGACGATCGTCTCGTGAATTTCAGTGGGCATCGGCAGAAACTCCAGTCGTCCATTCGTAAGCTCGATGCGCCGATTCGTGCCGTCGGTCAGACTGAGGTACTCTTCCTCCGACCACTCTCCTTGTTCCGGGAACAGCGTGGCTACTTCCCAAACATAGTCCGGCTCTGATGGCTGCGATGATGTTAATAAGGACATAGCTGTGACGGAGTTGCGCAGGCGCGGGTTCGCATGATCCACAGCTTAAGTCTAACACCCTCGTTTGAAAGCGTAAATTGGTGAACATGGACGACAATAGATTCAGTTGAAAAAAATCGTAGGTGCGTCTTGGCCATCTTATATTTCGCATGTCCGTCTTCTCGTCTCCCCCTCTCCCTATCTCCCCCTCTCTCCTAAAATAACGGAATGAACAACCGCGACGTCGCCGCCGCTTTCGACGAGATTGCCGACCTGCTTGAGTTCCAAAACGCCAACCCGTTTCGCGTCCGGGCTTATCGCAACGCCGCTCGGCGGTTTACGGACCTGTCGGAGCCGCTTGCCAATGTCGCCGCCGATCCGAAGCGCGACTTGATGGACATCGAAGGCATCGGCAAAGACCTGGCGCAAAAGATCGCCGAATTTCTTGAAACCGGAACGCTCGCAATGCTCGAACAATTGCGCTCAGAGATCCCCGGCGGCGTCCTGGCGATGGTCCGCATTCCCGGCGTGGGTCCGAAAAAAGCAGCCGCTCTGCACAAAGAACTCGGCATCACTTCGCTCGACGCGCTGCGGGCGGCCTGCGAAGCCGACCGCGTGCAAGCGCTCAAGGGTTTCGGCAATAAGACGCAGGAGAAGATTCTGGCCGGTATCGCCATAGCCGCGAGCGCCCAAACGCGCATGTACTGGGCTCACGCCGACGAAATCGTGCAAGAGTTGCTCGCCCACATGCGCCAATTGAAAGGAATCCGCCACTTGGAGGTCGCCGGCAGCTACCGCCGTGGCCGCGAAACGATCGGCGACGTCGATCTATTGGTCGACGCCGACGATGCCGTCGCCGTGATGGACCACCTCGCCCGGTTCGAGGAACTCGCCACCGTGATCGGCCGCGGCGACACAAAGATGTCGATCCGCCTCGGCTGCGGACTCCAAATCGATCTGCGCGTCGTCCCCGCAAAGTCGTTCGGCGCCGCCCTACAGTATTTCACCGGCTCGAAGGACCACAACATCGTCCTCCGCGGTATGGCCAAAAATGGCGGACTGCTCATCAACGAATACGGCGTCTTCCGCACCAAATCCAAAACGTCCGCCACGCGCAAGTCAGCCCCCGCCTCCGCCGGCGGTTCCGACGACAAGGACGAAAAATTCACCAATCCCAATTCGCCCGACTACGTCGCCGGCCGCACCGAGGAAGAAGTCTACGCCACGCTCGACCTCCCCTGGTTCCCGCCCGAAATCCGCGAAGCGCGCCAGGAATTCGCTTGGGCCGCCGCCGGCAAGCTGCCCGACTTGATCGAGGTCACCGACCTCGTCGGCGACCTCCACATGCACACCACCGCCAGCGACGGCAAGGCCAGCCTCCGCGATATGGCCGTCGCCGCGATCGAACGAGGGCACAAGTACATCGCCATCACCGACCATTCGCCACGCGTCAGCATGGCGAACGGCCTTGACCCCAAGCGGCTCCGCAAACAATGGAAAGAAATCGACCGGCTCAACGACGAGTTGGAAAACATCACGATCCTCAAAGGCATCGAGTGCGACATCCTCGAAAAAGGCGGCATGGACCTCCCTGACGACGTCCTCGCCGAGGCCGATTGGGTCATCGCCAGCGTCCACTACGGCCAACAACAGCCGCGCGAACAGATCACCGAACGAATTCTCGGCGCAATCGAGAATCCACACGTTTCAATCATCGCACATCCCACCGGCCGCATCATTGGCCGCCGCGAGCCGTACGCCGTCGACTTGGAGAGAGTGTTCGCAGCCGCTGCGCGCCACGGCAAGCTCATGGAAATCAACGCGAACCCCGCGCGGCTCGACCTCGACGACATCGCCTCTGCGGCCGCCAAGCGACACGGCATTCCGCTTGTCATCAGTAGCGACGCCCACAGCACCGGCGGCCTCGATGTCCTCCGCTATGGTGTGCTGCAGGCCCGCCGCGCCGGCCTCACTGCCGCCGATGTCGCGAATACTCACTCGTGGAAGAAAATCAAATCCATGATCGGCAATTACCGCCGTTAGCGCCGGCGCCCACGCCGAATCGACCGCCGGTCTATGTCGTGGCGAAAATGCCGTCGTCCCCCGCACCCTGCCAACGACTAGCGGCGAACGACAAATTACCCCTGCTTCTCCCAGCTACCAAGCGTCACCGAGAGCTTCATCTTCTTCTCACCACGCAGGATCTCCACCTCGATCTTGTCGCCCGGCTGATGTTGCGCGATGTGCGCCGTTAGCCGATCAAAATCTGGTATTGCGTGGCCATCGATCGCAGTGATGATGTCACCCTCGGCAATTCCGGCTGCCGCGGCCGACGTGTTTGGCTGGACATGCGCCACCATCACGCCAGACGCATTGTTTTGTCCCATCACCCCCAACAAAGCCTGGTTCTTTAAGATGACAATCGCTTCCGGGTGTCGCCGCTTCAGCGCATCGACGGCCGCCGGCGTAACCTTCGTATTTTCAAACTTCACGAACGCCAGCTTCTTTTTCGTTGCAAACATCTTAGCAACCGCGTCGTCGATGGGCGCCCCCTCAACCACATAGTAGAGCTGGC
>DASZZA010000574.1:0-2586 GCA_035545135.1 Lacipirellulaceae bacterium
TCGTGCTCGATCGCAAGCTGGTCGACAAGCGCGTCTGGCCGGCGATCGACGTCAACCGCAGCGGTACGCGCCGCGAGGAAATGCTGATGGACCCCGAGGAGCATCGCCGGGTGTGCATTCTGCGCCGCGTGCTCAACGACATGAACCCGACCGACGCCATGGAACTGCTGGTCAATCGCTTGCAGAAGACCAAGAGCAATGCCGAGTTCCTGATGAGCATGAATACGAAGTAGCGTGCGCCGGCCTTCCTTGGCTGCCAGTGAACGATCACGGCACGCCATTCTTGCTCCGCTGATCCGTTGCATCGAGATTTCTTTCTAGCTTCTTTGCCATGCCACAAACGTTCGAAGGTAAAACCAAAGCCACGGCAGCAGCGATTGCGATCGTCGTCTCGCGCTACAACGAGTCGGTGACGGGCCGGCTGCTTACCGGTGCGCTCGAGACGCTCGCCAAGTCGGGCGTCCCTGAGAAGCAAGTCACCGTGGCCTGGGTTCCGGGGGCTTTCGAAATTCCCGTCGTGGCAGCCCGATTGGCCGATAGCGAACGCTATGCCGCCGTGATTTGCCTGGGAGCGGTAATTCGCGGCGAGACGACGCACGATCAGCACATCAACCGGGCGGTGAGCCTGGAACTGGCCGGCCTTTCGGTCCGCACTGGCATTCCAGTATTATTTGGCCTGCTCACGTGCGACAGCCTCGAACAGGCGATCCACCGCTCGGGCGGTAACGTAGGCAATAAGGGGAGTGACTGCGCCGAAGCCGCCTTACAAATGATCGATTTGATCTCGCAGTTGCCGCGTTAGGGAAAGCGGTTTGCCACGATCGGCCTCGCCGGGAACGAACCGCTTACCGCCCGAAATCACAGGCCGGTTGCCGCGGCAGCCACGGAAATGCTAGCCTTGCGCAGCGAATCAGCCTGCAGTAACCGCAAGCGGGGGCGGGTTAGGCGCAGAAGTACTGGACCGACGTTAACGCCACAAAAGCATCCTATGACACGCCGTAGTCGAGCCCGTGAAGTTGCCCTGCAAGTTCTCTATCAAGAGGACTTGAATCCCTTGCCGGATCATGCCCGCAGCGATGCGTTCGTCGCTGCGCGCCTGTGCCCGGAGCTGACGCCGGAGGAAATCGTCGGGCAGGGACTTTCGCGCGAGCAAGTGCAGCTGTTACGCTCGCGCGGGCAGGAATTGGTCGATCTGGCGCAGTCGCTCGTCAATGGCGTGCGCCGCAACCAGACGGAACTCGATTCGCTCTTGTCGCGCACGGCGGACAATTGGAGCCTGGAACGCATGGCCGCGACGGACCGCAACGTGCTGCGGCTGGGCGCGTATGAGATTCTTTACACCGCGACACCCGGCCGCGTGGCCATCAACGAGGCGGTTGAATTGGCCAAGCGGTTCGGCACCGCCCACAGCGCGCAGTTCGTGAACGGCATCCTCGACCGCTTTCTGGCGGGGCATGCGGGCAACAAGTGATGCTGCGAGAAATGGCAGCCACAACGTCCAGCCCGTGCTTGCCAACGAAGCCAAGGTGGCAATTCAGCGTTCGTTCCGTACTACTGCTAACGGGCATCATCGCGGTGGTGCTTGCATGTTGGCCGTTTCGGGAGGAACCATGGTCCGTTCACGCTGGATTCGCTGTGCTTACGGTGGCCGTCCTCCTGACGGCCGCTCTAATGCCTCAAGCTTGGCGAGTCGCGGGTGATCGATGGAGACAGCAGGCCGAAGCGGGTGACCTGTCACCGGTCACGAACGAGGTCGTGGCGCTTTGGTTTGGAATTGCCTCAATCGCGACATACGGACCACTCTGGCTGACGCTTTTTTTCGCGCGCGTTGAATCGACGGACCCGCGAATCGAGGGGGCCGTGGCCGCATGCATTGTCGGTGCCATTGGGCTTTCCCCGCTTTTGGTGCTGGCGATTAGCCTTTCCCTTCTTACATTCTGGGGGACGTCGAAGAATCCACCGCTCTTTGTGATACGTGTGGTTGGATTGCTGGCAAACGTCATCCTTCTCGGGTCGACCCTCGGAGCCATTGTCGCCATCCACTGATTCCCGTAAGCTCGGCAGGCGGCGCTCAGCTCGAATTGGTCGAACCGTGTGCGCTGCAAGACGCTACTAAAGACAGGCTTTGGACCACGATGGGTTTTCTCGATCGCTTCAAGAAAAAGGGAGAGACGCCGCCGCCGGAGCAAGGCGCGAAGCCTGCGCAGGAGCACGCGCCCGAGGGGACGGTGCGCGTGGGTCCCGGTGAGAAGACGGTCATCGTGGCGGATCGCCCGACGGTGGCGGCAGCACCGCCAACCGTGGCAACACCTGTCGCGACACCTCCTGCCGTATCTCCAGCTGCCAAAGCTCCCGCGCCGACCCCGGCCGAGCCTGCGGCAAAACCATCACCTCCCGAGCCCGAGACGCCGGCCCCCGCGCCCGCCGAGCCGCCAAAGAAGACCGGCTTCTTCGCCAAGATTCGCGAAGGCCTGAAAAAGACCACCCGCATCCTCAACACCGACATTCGCGATCTGTTCAAGAGTGAAGGCCGGCTGGTCGACGATGCTTTTCTCGATGAGCTGCTGGAAATCCTCATCAAGACCG
>DASZZA010000575.1:0-2400 GCA_035545135.1 Lacipirellulaceae bacterium
GATCAATTGCCGCCCCATGAAGATCGTGCGGATGCCCCCGTTTCCCCCTCTCCCCGTCTCTCCCCCGCTCACCTTCCGCCCGGCGTGCTCGATCCCCGTCGGGTAATGCGAGGCGTGGTCGAAGGCGTTCGCGACTACGGCAACCGCATGGGAATTCCGACCGTCAACGGTGCTGTTTACTTCGATGAACGCTACCTTGGCAACCCGCTGGTCTATTGCGGGAACGTCGGATTGCTGCCTCGCAACATGTCACGCAAGCGGCCGGAAGCGGGCGACTTGATCGTTGCCGTGGGCGGCCGAACCGGTCGCGACGGCATCCATGGCGCTACGTTTTCGAGCGCTGAACTCACGAGTCAAAGCGATCAGGTCTCGGGCGGTGCAGTGCAAATCGGCAATGCCATCGAGGAAAAGAAAGTGCTGGACGTACTTTTGGTCGCGCGCGATCGTGGTTTGTTTCATGCGGTCACCGATTGTGGGGCAGGCGGGTTTAGCAGTGCCGTGGGGGAAATGGGCGAGAAAATCGGCGCCGAGGTTCATCTGGACCGCGCACCGCTCAAGTATGCAGGCCTGTCGTACACCGAAATTTGGATCTCCGAAGCGCAGGAGCGGATGGTGCTCGCGGTGCCGGAAAGCGCTTGGCCCGAACTCGAAAGGCTGTGTCAGTCGGAAAACGTGGAAGCAACAGCGATTGGACGATTCGTACCGACCGGAAGATTGCAACTCTACTACGCGGAGAACCGCGTCGCCGACTTGTCGATGGAATTCTTACACAAGGGGCGGCCGCCGGTGGTGCGGCACGCGACCTATTTGCCGCCGGAGCAGCAAGCTGCGCCGGCCGGGGCCGGGGACGACCCGGCTCGCTCGAAACCGCGATCCGATTACACGGATGACCTTCTGCGGATCCTCGCGTCACCCAATGTGGCCAGTAAAGAATCGGTCGTCCGCCAGTACGATCACGAAGTTCAGGGCGGCAGTGCGGTGAAGCCGTTTGTGGGCGTGGCGAACGACGGGCCGAGTGATGCGGCCGTTTTGCGGCCCGTATTGACTTCGCGGCGTGGCGTGGTGATCGCTTGCGGCATGAATCCACGTTATGGCGATCTGGATACATACCATATGGCAGCGAGCGCGATCGATGAGGCGATTCGCAACTGCGTCGCCGTTGGGGCCGATCCCGCCCGAATTGCGTTGCTCGACAATTTCTGCTGGGGCGATTGCGAGCGACCGGAAACGTTGGGCAGCCTCGTGCGGGCAGCACTGGCGTGTCACGATGTGGCAATTGCTCTGGGCACGCCGTTCATCAGCGGCAAGGACAGTCTCAACAACGAATTCAGCTACGTCGACGACGATGGTCTGCGGCAGACGATTGCGATTCCGCCGTCGCTCCTGATCAGCGCGATAGGACAAATCGGCGACATAGCAAAGTGTGTCACGATGGACCTCAAGCGGCCAGGCAACTGGCTCTATCTTGTCGGCGAAACACGCGATGAGCTGGGTGGTTCGCATTTCGCGCTCGTCAATGATTTAAATGGCGGGAAAGTACCCACAGTGGACGCCCAAAGCGCTCGAACGCTGTTCGCAGCGGTTCACCGGGCGATTCACAATGGCTGGGTTCGGTCGTGCCACGATCTTAGCGAAGGCGGACTGGCCGTGGCCGCGGCCGAGATGGCTTTCGCAGGCGGGCTAGGTGTGGAAATTGATCTTCTCGCAGTCCCGGTGAGGGATGACGACGCCGGCTCCGCCGTGCGATTGTTCAGCGAATCCAACACACGGTTTTTGTGCGAGGTTGAGCCTGCTCATGCAGCCGAATTTGAGCGTGCACTCTCCGGAATGGTTTTCGCCAATGTCGGCCAAGTGAATGGGGAATCCCGGCTGACGATGCAATTCAATGGATTGAACTACATCGATGCTGAAGTTCATGCACTTAAGGAGACGTGGCAGTCGGCCTTGCGGCTGTGAGGGCTGATGTTACATGTCAGTCCGTCAAACGAAATCGTTGATTATGGCACGACCACGAATTTTGGTACTGCGAGCGCCGGGCACCAACTGCGACGAGGAAACTGCGCACGCCTTCTCCTTGGCGGGCGGTATTCCCGAACGATGGCACGTGAATCGAGTGCTCGAAGCACCAGCTCGCGTCGCCGACTTCCAAGTGTTGTGCATCCCCGGCGGATTCAGTTATGGCGACGACGTGTCGGCCGGACGGATTTTCGGCAATCAGCTTCAGCATCACCTGGCCGGACCGTTGGAAGAATTTCGCGCAGCGGGCAAGCTCATATTGGGAATTTGTAACGGCTTCCAAGTCCTGCTGAAGACGAACTTGCTCGTTACTGCCGATGCGAATGGCGCGACCGCAACGCTCGCCCTCAACGACTCGGGGCGGTTCGAGGCACGTTGGGTACG
>DASZZA010000576.1:0-12258 GCA_035545135.1 Lacipirellulaceae bacterium
CCGTCACTGAAACAAGCAGTCGCCGAGAAAAAGGCGCAGGAACCCACGCTTCGGAGGAACCCGGAAATCGATGCCAAGTTGGATCGGTTTATCGCGGAGAATCCGGACCTTCGCGAGTATTACGAGAAGCTCTCGAAAGAAGACCTGATCCGAAAGCTGATGCTCGGGAAGATGCAACGGAACGAGTACACCAACGGACGCAACGCGGAGATTCGCGCCTGGGTCGAGGAACACCCCGAGGTCAAGGAGCGGATCGAAGCGCGCATCAAGAACGTGCCGCCGCAAAACCGTGAACGCGCATTCATCAACGCCGCCAAAACGGAAGCGATGAATCAAACCGTGCGTCGCAACGGGAACGGCATTCGGCCGTAGCAGGTCAGTTCCTCAGCGGCGGGCGCTCCGGCGCCCGCCGCCTTGTGGCGTACTTCCAATCAGTCGCAAGGATACCATGAATGATAAACGAACACGTCCGTTGCAGCTCCCTTGCCGTAGATCCAGGGAAATCCGCGGGCATGACGGCTTAAATGCAGAGCATCGAGACCGGTGATATTACCGTCAACCAAGGCACGCGGAAGCTCGACAATCTTGAGACGTTCTTTTCGCGGCGATTTCTGAATCACTGGCATCAAATGAGTCGCGATTGACCGCTTGTTCCGGACGTAGCCGATCATAATGGCGTCCTGCATGGCCCAGGCGTAGTCTCCATCGACGAAACGCTGTATGCCCAAATCACAATAGTCGCCGCCAGTCGAGTGGTCTGAATCTACGGGCTTACACTCAACAAACAGTGCGTCATGAGTGGACAGCGCACGTGACTCGTCTTCGTAATTTCGCAACTTGAAGCAAAGGTCTGGCGCTTTGCTGAGTTTTGAGAGATCAAAGTTCTCCACCTGCTGCTGGCGAGTCACCGACTCGAATACCCGTTTGTTAAACCCAGGGACGGCCCCCGATTGGCGAAGGTCGTTTTCGATTATACCCCGTATCGCGGCAGTGATCTGGTCTTCCGTGCAATTCGCCAAATTGAAACCACGTTCTCGCAATAATTGAAAGGCACGCGCAACAACCCGCCTCACGAGGAGTATTATAGCAATATCGAGGCGCCTGTGCGGCAGATCGAATGTCTCTGGCGGCACACCAAGCGTGAACAAGCCCTGCTTGTAAGTTGAACTCATTCAGGGGCCGGCGACGCGAAGGCTTCTAAATGCTCGCGAATGACATGCTGCGCGCACAATCGGGCGCGAGTTTGTGTCCACCAACGGCGCTGATTGAGGAGTCCCAGGAGAATACCTTGATGATTTGGCGCGCGGACGATAATTCGGCTACAACCTTGAGCGTTCGCGAGCTGGACGGCTTTACGCAATAATGCACCGTTCACAGCAATGACATCGCCGCGGCGGGAAATCGCCAGGAATGCCCATGCATCGTGAGCATCTGGCACGAATGCATCCGATACAGCGACCGCCGTATCTCGCAATTCGAAGTAGGGTTGGAGTAACTCGCTGAAGTACTGCGCAAAGTGCTGACGCTGTCCAAACGTGGTTCGTTCCAAACCAGCTTCTGCCTGCTTGCGATGCGCGGCGGCGGAAAAGAGAGTGTCGCGCGCAACTTGGACAGCGTCGTCGCCGAGTCCGTAGAGCCGGAACAAATAAGAATCTAGTTCGGGCCACGGTTTCGTCACTTCTTGTTCCATGCGAGTCGCAAATCTACGGAGAGCAGCCTGTTCACTCCGTTCAAGCGCTTGGACGTCGGGGAATGGCAGCGCATCGAACTCCTCCTTGTTGAAGGTGAGCCGGTCGAAGCCCGCACGCCGGCTCGTCATTAGGCAAAAATATTGAAACAGAGTAGACTGCGCCAGAAGGTATATCAGCGCGGCGAATGTGTCTGCTGCGGGATGGCCGGCGCAGGAATATCCATAGTAGCTCTGGGAGAATGCGACTGGACGGTCGGCTAAGTATGCTCTTGGTTTATCGAGATCCTTCCCTGGCGCTTGAGGTATAATTACTAGGGGAGACTGATAGAGCGTCTCAGTGCGAGGCATGTGCGCAGTTGAACGGCCGTACCTTTCGGCGTAAGTCTCGAAGTCTTTGTGATGTACCGAGAAGTCATCGCCACGCTCGAACACTTTTAGTTTTCCAATGAACGTGTCGGCGTTCTGTTTCAATCCAGGTGAACGATTGAATCCCTGTCCGGTCTTATCCCCTTCTGGATTCCAGTCTAGCCACCGCTGGGCGAGTGTTTTTGGAAATGCCTGTAGAATCGACTCCATCACCTCGACATCTAGCCACGTCCCAAGAGACAATGCTTTTAACATCCACGGCTGGCGCTCAAGTCGGACAGAAGACACTGGACGCGTCGCTTCGTAATCGATCCTGAACCGGCCGTGGCGATTCAAATCTGGATCGTTAAGCGGGGTGGTGAAATAAAACCTGTGGCCTTTACTTGGCTTTGAATTCTGAAGGAACAGAACACAAAAAGGAATCTTCACACCTTCCCACACTGCTGACCAACGTAGATCTGACCCGTTAACGATACCGGTGATCGCTGTGCTGCGAAGAACTGCCTGCCAGGCAGCAAAGCCGCGTCCACTGGTACGACCGAAAATCCGGGCGGGCATGGCGAGGGCGATCAACGCATCTTTCTTCGCCCATTCCAACGAACGCCAAAGGAATGGTAAGTCCGGATTCTTGTCGGGATTTTCGTACACCTCGGCCAAATCCGGAAATCCCCGTTGCCGCAAAACACGCCGACCGATTTCTGAGAACGCATTGTTCAGCGCGTCGCTTTCGGCCGTGTCGTCCTCTTCATCATCCCGGATGCGCGTCCAAGGGGGATTGCCGAGAACGATATCAAATGCTCCGTCGAATTCTTTCGACACGCTGGTGCTCAAGCTACCCAACGTAAACAGTTGGTTATTTTCCTGAGACTCCGCTGCCTTCGGTTCCGCAAACGAAAACAGTACCTCGCCCCGTAAGTTGCGGGGGAACTTGAGCGATTTAGGTGGACGCTGGGTTCCGTTCACTTCGATGGCAGTTATATAGAGAGCCAAGGATGCGAGCCGGAGGGCAGATTCACTAACGTCGAAGCCTCGAAGCTGGCCGTAAAGTATCCGCTGAATTGCGCGTGTGTCGGGACGGGTTCTCTCCCGCAGCCAGTATTCGCGCACAAGGCGCCGAAATGCTAGGACAAGAAAGATTCCGGCACCACACGCTGGATCAAGAACCCGAGCTTGTGCGGGATTCTTAGCGGATGCGAAGACCTCATCAACCATTAGGCGCGCCAAAGTTCGAGGTGTATAGTGTACACTTGTCTGACGTGATGTTTCGGGATCGGCACGATGACTGAAGCTCTCGTATACTTGACTCAGAACACCCACGGGAATGTGGGCGAAGTCGAGATCGCCCCAATCTAATTCAAGCTGCGTGCCGGCACCCTTGCGTTCCCAACCGTTCAGGATGGCCTCCAAATGGCGGAACATCTCCACGCCTACCGCGCGTTGCACTCCACGATAGAATCGCAAGTACGCCTCTTGTCTCGCTGCTCGGTTTTCCGCAGGTATAGATTCGTCAATCAGGCGCAGGAAATCACCATTGAAGGTTTCATCGAGCCAAGCCGACGTTTGCGCGGCTTTCTCTGCACTAGAAAAAGCATCTTTGAGACTGTTTGCAGCCGGGCAAATATCCGACCGTTCCTCCGGCACGACTATCCTGCGATCAATCAAAAACCGGAAGAAAAGAGCGCGCCCTGCCATCGACAGAACGTCGAGCGGCTCTAATTTCTTTGCCGAAACGAACTCATCCGTGGTTTGGGTCAGTAACTCAAAAATACGCTTATACACATAGTCGGATCCATGCAGGACGTTGTTCTTGGCAAACGTACCCTGAACAAGGCTCTGGAAAAAAAGCGGTGCATTCGGACTTTCCGAGTGCACTTCTTCGACTGGCGCGGTTCCGACGGGATGAAACCCAATCGGATAAATCTCAAGGGACCCCGGTCGCAAAACTCCCAGCCATGCCGGGTCACTACGGTTTGCCAATTTGCGCTGTACCATCGCGAGCGTAGCCGCATCGATGGGTACCGCTTGTGAATCGACCAAATACAGGAGGGCAGTTCCTTGATGGACGGCGACTGCAGTTACTGGCACTCGTTCTGCGAGCGCGCCCGCCCGAGGCAGGAGATCAAGATAATCAAGCTGCGCCGGCTCGGTCAGTCCTTCATCGAGCCGAACGTATTCAGTGCACCCGTACGCGCGCAGTTGTTCAGCAATGCGGCGATCGTCGGGATTCGTAGAAACGGCGCCGGGTTTCATGCTGCTGCAATGTGTTTATTGCGCACTACGCCAACAAGCCGTCCGGCGATTGCGACACGGTGTCCTATTTCAGCTCGCAAGACGATATCCTCGAAATCCGGGTTCGCAGCGTGGAGTACCACACAGTCTTTTTTTCGAAAGAATTGCTTCAACGTTGCAACCTCATCAATCAACACCGCCGCGATTTGTCCGTCTGCGACATCTTCCTGATGGTTCAGGATGGCGAAATCGCCGTCCAAAATACCTGCGTCGCGCATGCTTTGCCCTTCGACCCGCAGCGCGAACAGTTGGTCGCCGGCAAACAGCTCTGGCGAAATGGGCAGGCGCTCCGCCATGTCCTGAAGAACTGCAAAGGGTATTCCCGCGGGAATTCGCCCAATCAGTGGAATACCATTCGTGTCCTGCGGCGCTCCATCGTCAATCACCCGGATTGTTCGGGCGACGCCCTCCTCATAGTTGATCAACCCCTTTCGTTTCATTAACCCGAGGTGCGAACGGACCGCGTTCGTGCTGCTGAACCTGAACTTATCGGCGATATCTTGGTGCGACGGTCCAAACCCATGCCGGTGCCAGTATTCACTGACGAAGTCAGCAATTTTGCGTTGTTTTGGGGTGGCGGCCTGCACCAATCTCGTGATACTGCTTGTTTGAGCAGTATCAAGCAAAACCGCGACCCTGACGTGAAGTTCGCATCTAGGTCCGCTTGTGCAGCCGACGAACTGGAATATGCTACATAAGTATTTGTTCGACTAGTTTGTTGCCGATTTCCATTCGCGCTCGGGCTGGTCCAGCGAGTTCAGGCACCAGAACTGAGGACGTTTGCACCGAAATGTTCGGCAATGCCGGCGAACAAGGGGCAGCTAACGCGTCAACCTGCAGATGTTGGACGGGAGCGGGGCAGCAAGCGTGGGTCCAAAGCCCACCCGTCACTCTCGACCGGAAAGTCCGCCATTTCAGCTAACCGGAAATTTCCTTCCGCCCTCGCTCCTCGTTGTTTCGGCCACCTCGTAGCCGACGAATGGCGCGCTTTGTTAGTTCTTTGGCGCGATTTGCTATTACCGAAGGAATGAATCCGCGTATAGTTGCCGCGACAACATGACCGCCAAGATCGTTCGCTTCCAAGTCAGCGGCACAGCGCAGGACCGCACAAAGCTGCCCGCCACCTTCTGGACGCGATTGAAGACGATGGGGCTCACGCCCGCTGCCGTGCTGCGGCACAGCAATGTGCCGCCAACGGTATATGGCGGCGAAGGGCTCGTTACAACGGCCCAACTCTTCGCTCTCTGGCGATCAATCCACGCACTCGGAAAAGATCCGACACTCGGGTGGAAGGGAATTGCCAAGACGGACAGCGATCAATTTCACCCGGCGCTGCTCGCCGCGCTAAATGCACGAACGTACCGCGAGTGCTTGGAGCGTTTCGCACGTTACAAGCAGCTTTGTGGGACACAGGAATTCCAGTTTACCCAGAACGGCGACGAGTTCTCGATCGAGATGTTCTTTCCCTTCGGGGGGGATGAACCGATTCCCACCCTCTTTCTCGATGCGGTATTTGCGCTCATGGTGGAACTTGGACGCCGGGGCACGGAAACGCGTCTTACGCCGAAGCGAATCGAACTCAGACGACCGGAAGAGCCGGGCAGCGGACTATCCGGGTATTTTGGGTGTCCGATCAAGTACCGCGCGCGGCGCGACGCCCTGGTGCTCCGCTCGGCCGACCTCGACTTGCCTTTCGTGGCTCACAACGAGGAGCTGCTATCGATGCTCGCGCCGCAATTGGAACGTCAGCTTCAATCCGGCAAAGGAAAGCCGCGTATTGGCGACCAGGTAAAATGGGTCCTTCGCCGCCTCCTTTCCGGTAGCAGCCCGGATGTCGTAATGGTGGCGAAGGAGCTGGGTATGAGTGCGCGCACCTTGCAGCGCCGGATCACGGAAGAGAGCACCACCTTTCGAGACCTGCTCAACGAAACGCGACGCGAACTCGTGCGGCAGTATCTCGCGGACAAATCCATCGAGATTCCCGAGATCGCCTTCCTCGTCGGCTACGATAGCGCGAATTCCTTCTATCGAGCGTTCCGAACCTGGGAAGGCAAGACGCCAGCGGAATGGCGCGCAGTACAACGACAATCAAAGGCCAGCTGAGCCGGCAGGGACGGGAGAAGAAACTTAACCACGAAATCATATGCAGACAGTCACGTTGAATAACGGTGTTACGATGCCTCTTCTGGGGTTTGGTGTTTTCCAGGTTTCGGACTTGAAGGAGTGTGAACGAAGTGTGTTGGACGCACTGGCAGTCGGCTATCGGTTGCTCGATACGGCGGCTTCCTACGGGAACGAAGAAGCGGTTGGAAATGCGATCCGCGGAAGCGGCATTCCTCGCGATCAAATCTTCGTTACGACGAAATTGTGGCTGACAGACGCAGGCTACGAGAAAACGAAGCGCGCCTTTGATCGTTCTCTTAAGCGGCTCCAGCTGGACTATCTCGACCTCTATCTCATCCACCAACCATTCGGAGATGTTTACGGCTCTTGGCGCGCGATGGAGGAGCTCTACCGCGAAAAGCGAATTCGCGCCATCGGCGTCAGTAATTTCTATCCCGACCGGGTGATGGATCTAATGCTGCACAACGAGGTGAAGCCGGCGGTAAACCAAATCGAAACGCATCCATTTCATCAGCAGGTGGAGACGCAGCGATTCCTGCGTGAAAACGGCATTCAGATCGAATCGTGGGGGCCGTTTGCGGAGGGCAAAAACAACATATTCCATAATGAGGTACTCCGTGCGATTGGCGCGAAATACCGAAAATCGGTCGCCCAGGTTGTCGTCCGCTGGCTCACGCAACGTGGGGTGGTCGCGATTCCAAAGTCAGTGCGAAAGGAGCGGATGGCAGAGAACTTTGCGGTCTTCGACTTTAACCTGACTGCCGAGGATATGACCGCGATCGCGTCGTTGGATACCAAGCAGACTGCGTTTTTCGATCATCGCGACCCTGAGAAGGTGAAGTGGCTCAGCACGGCGGCTCGTCCGACCTGAGGCACCGTCCGCACGACGTACATCATTCATGAGCTCTCAACCAACGGGATCTGCGGGCAGCTTTTCGCGCCGCAAGTTTATCTATGGCGCCGCCGCGGTCGCTGCCGCGCCTCTCGTGGCCACCCGGTTGCATGCGGTTGGAGACGCGCATGCCTCGGTGACTGCCACCGGCAAATCGACCGCAGTAGGCGGCCGTCGTAAGCTAGGCACGCTACAGGTCTCGAGCCTCGGCATCGGCGTGCAGAACATGAGCCGCACGTATGAGACTACGATCCCAACCCGTTCCGAGATGTTCAACATCATCCGGACGGCATTTGATCGTGGCGTCACCTTCTTCGACGCGGCGGAGGCGTACGGTCCTCACGAAGTAGAGCGAATCCTCGGTGAAGGTGTCGCTCCGTTCCGGGACCACGTAGTGATTACTTCAAAGTTCGGCTGGAACATCGACTTGGAAACCGGCGCCCGTCGACCGGGACTCAACAGCCAGCCCGCGCACATCAAGCTCGCGGTAGAGGGCATGCTAAAGCGATTGCGCACAGATCGCATCGATCTTCTCTATCAGCACCGTGTCGATCCTACGGTGCCGATCGAAGACGTCGCGGGCGCGGTTCAGGACTTGGTTAAGCAAGGCAAGGTTTTGCACTGGGGCCTGTGCGAAATGGGCCTGAAGACGCTGCGCCGTGCGCACGCGACACTTCCGGTGACTGCAGTCCAAAACGAATACTCGTTGCTCTGGCGCGGGCCGGAGCAGGAGGTCATCCCGCTCTGTGAGGAACTGGGCATTGGCTTCGTGCCGTGGAGTCCGCTCGGCGTGGGTTTTCTCACCGGCGCCATCGATCAAAACACCCGCTTTGCTGCCGGCGATATTCGTGGCAGCGAGACTCGCTTCTCGCCGGCAAACCTGCCGGAAAATCTGAAGCTCGTTCAGCTCCTCAAGGACTGGGGCGAGCGGAAACACGCGACTCCCGCCCAAATGGCGCTCGCTTGGCTGATGGCGCAGAAACCTTGGATCGTGCCGATCCCAGGAACGACCCAAATGGCGCACATGCTCGAAAACATCGGGGCCGATTCCGTGGTCCTCACCGCCAGCGAGGTCGCCGAGCTGACGGCACAGCTATCGGCGATCAAGGTCCAGGGCGCCCGCCTGCCGGACGCCGTGCTTCAATTCTCCGGGGTGGAGGCGCCTGAGAAGGCGTAAGCGAACCGCCGGCAAAGGCACGGTGAACGCTACCCGCTGACTACGGTCATTCTTTGCGGGTCATCTGATCTATCTTTTCGATTTATGAGAACCAGAACTCTTGGGAAAAGCGGCTTGGAGGTCTCGGCGATCGGGCTGGGTTGCATGGGATTGAGTTACGGCTACGGACCAGCCACGAACCCGGTCGATGCCATCAAGTTGGTCCGAACCGCGTTTGAACGTGGCGTGACTTTGTTCGACACAGCGGAAGCGTACGGGCCGTACAAAAACGAAGAGCTGCTCGGCGAAGCGCTCGCGCCCATGCGCGACCGCGTAGTCATCGCGACGAAGTTCGGTTTCAAGTTCGATGCGAACGGCGGCCAAAGCGGAATGAACAGCCGCCCCGAGCATATCAAAGCAGTCGCTGAGGCGGCGTTGAAGCGACTGCGGACCGATCGCATCGATCTCTTCTATCAACACCGCGTCGATCCCGACGTTCCGATGGAAGACGTTGCTGGCGCCGTGAAGGAACTCATTCGCGCGGGCAAGGTGAAGCACTTCGGCCTCTCCGAGGCGGCCGCGCAATCGATTCGCCGCGCGCACGCGGTGCAGCCGGTGGCCGCGCTGCAAAGCGAGTACTCCTTGTGGTGGCGTGAGCCGGAAAAGGAAATCCTTCCGCTTTGCGAGGAACTTGGGATTGGATTCGTGCCATTCAGCCCGCTGGGGAAGGGATTCCTTACGGGGGCCATCAACGAGAACACGAAGTTCGACAGCAAAGATTTTCGCAACGTCGTGCCGCGGTTCTCACCGGAAGCGCGTAAAAGCAACCAGCGCCTCGTCGATGTGATCGGAGAAATCGCGGCGGAAAAGAAGGTCACTCCTGCTCAAATCGCACTCGCCTGGCTACTCGCACAAAAAACGTGGATCGTGCCGATTCCCGGTACGACGAAGCTGCATCGTCTGGAGGAAAACCTTGCCGCCGCCGACGTCGATCTCAGCGCGCAGGATGCCGCACGCATTCGATCTGCCGTCGAGAACGTTTCGGTCCAAGGTGAACGTTATCCGGCGCACCTTCAGGCGCGTGTCGGTCGGTGAAGCGCAGGGTTACTCCGAGGACGTCGGCCAGCGGCTGGCGGACCACAATGCCGGAAAGAACGTCAGCACGGCACCTTTTCGGCCGTGGCGAATGCGAACGTCTTTGGCGTTCGATTCAAAAGCCCAAGCGCTCCACTTCGAACGTTACCTGAAATCCGGCTCAGGTCGGGCATTTGCGAACAAACGCTTGTGGCAACCCGGCTGTCCCATTGGCACCGCGATCGACCAGGCAAACGCGGCACGGTCGCGATCGTCGACTAGCGCTTCACAATCCCTCGGTAGTTGTCGCGATGTGCCGAGGATTTGTACGCGCTGCTCACCCGGGTGTCTGGACGCGCGATGCCATCGCGACGGGCAATTGTTGCGACCAATAACAAATTCGATCACCAGATCTCATTCATGCCGAAACCTGCCAAGTCATCGTCACTTCTGCCATCGGGGTACGCGTCGATGCTGGCGGAGATCAAGGCGCGGGTAGGCGCAGCGCGCACCAAGGCCAGCCTGGCTGCCAATCGTGAATTGCTCACCTTGTATTGGGACATTGGTCGGATGATTCTTAAGCGCCAGGAACGAGATGGCTGGGGCGCGAAGGTCATCGACCGGCTTTCACGGGACCTGCAACGGGAGTTTCCCGGACAACAGGGCTTCTCGCCGCGCAATTTGAAATACATGCGCGCTTTTGCCGAGGCGTGGCCGAACGCGAAGATTGTGCAAGCGCCACTTGCACAAACGAAGCAGGGTGATTCGACCCGTTCGGAGCCCACGCCCCAGGCAGCGGTTCTCGGGTCACCAATTGTGCAAGCGCCGCTTGCACAATTGCCCTGGTATCACCATCTGGCCTTGCTCGACAAATTGGAGAAAGTGGGCGACCGGCTTTGGTACGCCGCCAAGGCGGTCGAGCACGGATGGTCGCGCAATGTACTCGCGCTTCAGATCGAATCCGGTCTGCACAAGCGCCAGGGCAAGGCGGTCAGTAATTTCAAGGCGACACTGCCTCCGGCACAATCGGACCTCGCCCAGGGCATCACAAAAGATCCCTACCTTTTCGATTTCCTCACCTTGCGTGATGACGCCAACGAGCGGGCCCTTGAAGAGGGGCTCGTGGGGCACGTCGAAAAATTCCTCCTCGAACTCGGTGCCGGCTTCGCGCTGGTCGGTCGCCAAGTGCACCTCGAAGTCGGCGACCAGGACTTCTACCTCGACCTGCTCTTCTACCATCTGAAGCTACGCGCTTTCGTGGTCGTCGATCTGAAGGTGGGCGAGTTCACGCCGGAGGCTGCCGGGAAAATGAATTTCTACCTCTCCGCCGTTGATGCGCAGTTTCGCCGCTCGGATGATCAACCGTCGATCGGATTGATTCTATGCCGCAGCAAGAATCGGGTCATTGCTGAATACGCGCTTCGCGACATGACCAAACCGATCGGTGTCTCGGGGTATATGACCAAGCTAGTCGGCTCGCTGCCGAAATCGCTCAAGGGGGCGATACCCTCGGTCGCTGAACTCGAGAAGGGCCTGGACCCGAAGCTTCCGTGAGTCCGTACGCCTGAAGCGAAGGTTGGCCCTCAACGGCTGCTGGTTATATCGAAATGAATTTCGAGACCGCCCGCACCGCCCGGCGCCGACTCAAGCAGTACCTCGGGACGTTTGCGCGCGATCTGAAGCAACCGGAGCGCCGGGCCGGATGGAAGCCCGGGGGCTCGGACCAGCAGGTGCGAAATCAAGGCCGGGTTTTACCTTATCGCTATTCAGCGCGCGGCGGCGTTTAATGTCACTTGACGGACGCGGCGTCGCTTCGACGAAGCATAGCCCGGGCAGCCTGCGTGATTCCACCGGTCACGGAAACCAGCGAGCGGTGACCAGGATCCAGCCTCAATGAAAATCACTCGTGATGCGTTGTCGGCCCGTTACCTGGCTGCGCTGCGGGCGCATATCGAGCAGCGAAATCCAAACGTCCCCAGCGCCGCGCCCGAGCTCGGGCGGGCGGCCGTCGCACTCGGTCTCGCCACGTTGGATTTGGCGCGAATGCACGAACACGCCGTGCGCAGCCTGGCCGCGACCCACGACCTGAACCGTCCCCGGAGTCGATCCGTGCGGCGCGCGCGGGCCTTCTTCGCCCGGGCGCTGACACCGGTGAATGCCGAGCGCCGCTCGATCCGGAAGAAAAACCGGGAATTGCGGCGCCGCATCGAAATTCTGCGCCGACACGCCGCCGCGATTGCCCGGATAAACCACCGGCTCGAGCGTGAGGTGGCACGGCGCAAAGCCGCCGAGAAATCAATCGCGGATGCGAATGAACGTTATCGCACGCTGTTCCTGGAATCGGAGGTGATGCAGAACAAGCTGCGCCAGCTTACGCGCCAGATCATTTCCGCGCAGGAGGAGGAGCGAAAGAAAATCAGCCGGGAACTGCACGACGAGGTCGTGCAAACGCTCGTGGGCATCAACGTCGAGCTGACCGCGCTCGGCAAGGGCGCGGCGGTGGGCGTGCTGACGTTAAAGCAGAAGATCGCGCGCACGCGCCGGCTGGTCGAAAAGTCGGTTAATGCCGTGCACCGCTTCGCGCGCGATCTCCGGCCCACCGTGCTTGATGACATCGGATTAATCCCGGCTTTGCACGACTACAGCAAGACCCTGGCCGAGCGCCAC
>DASZZA010000577.1:0-2181 GCA_035545135.1 Lacipirellulaceae bacterium
TTGCAGCACAGCCACCGCCGGCACGCCGCACAACACAACGGAACTGATCACATACGCGGAGATGCAGATCGCCTTCCTCGCGCGGAGCCGAGCCATCAGGGCTGGTACACCGAGGCGCAGCACGCCGGCGAATCGCGGCGCCGCAAGGATCAGGCTAATCGCCAAGCCCTTCGCGCCCAGATCGGCCGCCAAGTAGATCACCAAAAGCGTGGAAATCAGACCGTTGCCGATCGCCCAAATCGCAGCATTCGCGTTGGCCAACCGCATGGCACCGGCGAGCTGGGGATGATCCACTCGTCCGCCAGATGTCGATGCCGCACCGTTCATGAGCGGGAAAGTAGCGGCGACGCGCAAAACAGACAAGGCGTGTCTTTATCTATGGCCCTCCGATAGGGAGGCCCGCTCCGAGCTGGGAGAAGGGCGCCGCTTGATAGTCAGTTCAGCACGCCCTTTCAGAGCGTGTCACCCTGAATCTCGGACAGTCTCAACTACATCGCTAGTACAAAGGAGCGAACTCGTCGCTGCCAATCGACGAACGCAATTGCCGCGGCGTAACCATCGCACGGCGATAGTGGCTGTAACCAACATCGCCAACGCTTGCCGGCAAATGGATTGGCCGACCATTCAATCCATCCCTTCCCAGATGCGCTTCGAGGAACTTGGAACGCCGCCAGCGATCCGGTCACTCCCGATCCGACCGCTTTCAACACGGCCTCCTTGCCGGTCCAGCATCGAAAGAATGCTTTATTTCGCTCCTCAGCAGGTGCGGCCAAGATAGCTTCAGTCTCACTTGGATGATAGAATCGCCGCGCTATTTGCTCCAAACGGCCTACTTCGCGGATTTGCTCCACGTCGACACCAACCTCACAACCCGTCGTGAAACCGATGAGTGCAAGATCGCCTGAATGCGACACATTGAATTTCAGCGACGATGTCGAGTGAACGTCGCCGATTCGCGGCTTGCCGTTGGGATCGGTAGTGAGTCGGACTGCGGCCGGCTCCACGCCCAGGTAACCGCCCAGTAATCGACGCAGCGCGCATCGAGCTATCACATACCGCCGCTTCAAACGATCGAAGTGAAAGCCATCGGCCCGATCACGTTCGTCCGGGGCCAGCATCGACCAAAGTTCGCCCCAATCAACTCGACGAGCGACGAGCGGCACAGCCCAAACGTGGGCCTCGTCGTCCGCGACATCCATGGGAGTCTCCGCATTCGGCCATTGACTGTCGATAGCTGGCAACTCGTTCAACACGGTATTTGCAGCGCAATCCGCACTGCCGTCAGGAAAAGCGGCGAAAACTGCTCGGCGGCGAGGTCCTTCCCGTCGCTCCCAGAAGTACCTAAAATGTACCGTTTACCATGCTAGTCTAGGCTGGGGCGTCGATGGCAGGGGGGTTCTCGATTCGATCTCCCATAGACCCCGTGAAGTGCATTGCAATTCACTCTGATTCAGCAGTCGCGCATCTCCATTTGTTCCACCACGGCGGCTTCGTCGCCGTTCTCGTTTACTAGACCGCGTCCAGGTTGGTTTGCCTATTATGCGATGTGAAGCGTCGTATCAATCGATGATGGAATTGTTGGCAAGTCAGGCCGCCGAACAGGGTGACCGGACGGCGTACCAATTTCTCGATGACCGAGACGGTGCCAGCGAGATCACGTTTGCCGAACTCGACCGGCGTGCCCGGATGATCGCCGCAAGGCTGCAACTGGAGCTATCGCCCGGCGACCGCGCGCTGCTGGTGTACCCAGCCGGACTTGAATTCATCTCCGCCTTCTTCGGTTGCCTGTACGCGGGCGTCGTCGCGGTGCCGGCCACGTATCCCAAACCCAAGCGGCCGATGCCGCGGCTGTCGCGTATCGCGCTCGATTGTGATGCACACGTCGCCCTTTCCACCGCCCAAACTCTCACCACGCTCGACCCCGATCTGCTTTCGGCTGACGCCGCCACCAGCCAGTGGATCGCTACGGACGAATTGAACGCCGACTTGGTCGACTTGTGGCAGTCGCCGGAAATCAAAATCGACGACCTCGCTTTCCTGCAGTACACGTCGGGTTCCACCAGCGACCCAAAGGGCGTAATGGTGTCGCACGGGAACTTGCTTACGAACCTCGACTGCATTCGCGAATCGTTCGGCATCGGCGAAACGGAGGACGATCGGCTATCGGCCACCGGCGTGTTC
>DASZZA010000578.1:0-14153 GCA_035545135.1 Lacipirellulaceae bacterium
CAAACCCAAACACGCTTTTTTCCTAACGGCCGAGCGGGCTCGTGAAAGAACCCGTAAAACGACATCGTGTCTAACACTTCGGCCGGATGAAGCTCCAGCAGTTCGGCGATCTCCACGACCGCTTCCGTCGAAACGGCGCGAAACGCATCGTGCACGATGTGCAGCGCAGGCAGCGTCACAGCCCGTTTGGTCGGGTACTTCGGGAACTCGGCCCGGATACGGTTGCGTATTTCTTCGCTCAATGCGGGCATGTATTTTTGTCACCACTGCACCACGGACACGACGGGGAACCACCAATGACCAAGCACCAATAACCAACGACCAAATACATCATTGCGGAGTTTGGTCATCGGTCATTGCGATTTGGTCATTACAAGCAGTTTCAAAACCGAACGGGGACTGTCCCGTTTTGCGGAGTCTTCGGAGCAAAAGGGGACTGTCCCCCTCTCCCTGAGCGGTTTTGAAACTGCTTCTAGTCATTCATTCCCTTCGTGAGCGTCGTGCCGTTGTGGTTAATCCTTGCTTCTTTATCTATCCAATTCCGCCGCAATGATATTGATACTTCCCAGCACCGCTACCACGTCGCTCAATTGATACCCGCGAATGATGTGCGGGAACAGGGCGAAATGGATATACGACGGCGGACGGGTGCGAGCCCGATACGCCCGAACCGTGCCGTCGGCGACAATATAATATCCCAACTCTCCGTTTGGCGACTCGGTCGCCCCATAACATTCCTCACACGGCACATCGTACCCGCGGTTGGGCATCAGCACCTCAAAGTGCTGAATCAAACCCTCGATGCTGCGGTAAACAGCCGGCTTTGCGGGCAGCACGACGTCCGTCTGTGCGTCGATGTTCACCGGCCCGCTGGGAATG
Source organism: Lacipirellulaceae bacterium (assembly GCA_035545135.1). GTDB lineage: Bacteria > Planctomycetota > Planctomycetia > Pirellulales > Lacipirellulaceae > JABDGM01. The sequence continues at coordinate 880 of DASZZA010000578.1, forward strand.
TTCTCGATCGCCTGCTGAATGATTTTGATGCTCTCCCGCATCTCGCGCATGCGCACGAGGTACCGCGCGTAGCAGTCGCCGCCCTCGGCGCAAATTACTTGAAAATCCAGGTCCGGATACGCCAGATAGGGCTCGTCCTTGCGCAGATCGCGCACCACCCCGCTCGCCCGCGCAACAGGGCCGGTGGCCCCGAAACTGATCGCATCGGCTTTGTTCAATACGCCGATGCCTTTCGTCCGATCGATGAAAATTCGATTGCGCGTGAGCAGATCGTCGATCTGGTCGATGGTGGACGGCAGATTGTGTATGAACTCGCGCACCTTGTCGGCCCACGCATTGTTCACGTCGAACAGCACGCCGCCGACGCGCGTGTAACTGGCGTGGAACCGCTGGCCCGAGGCGTACTCCACGATGTCGTAAATACGTTCGCGCTCCTCGAAGCCATACAGAAACGCCGTAAACGCGCCCAGGTCGAGCGCAGCTGTGCCGACGTTCAACAGATGGTCGTGCAGCCGCATGAGCTCCGCGAGAATTGTCCGCAAGTACTTGCACCGCGGCGTGAGCTCGATGCCGAGCAGCTTCTCGACCACATGATGCCAGGCGATTTCGTTCGCCACCGGCGAGATGTAATTCATGCGATCGACAATCGTCACATACTGATTGAAATCAAGGTGCTCGCCGAGCTTTTCGAACCCGCTATGCAAATAGCCGATATCGGGCACAGCGTCGACCACGCGCTCGCCGTCGAGCGTGAGAATGATCCGCAGCGTGGTATGCGTCGCCGGATGCTGAGGCCCAAAGTTGAGCGTCCACAAATACTCGCGCTCATTGGCGCCGGTCGGCAGCGTGTCGGCTAGTGTTAACGGCATCGTAACTTCGTATTTATTGATTCGCCACAGAGGAAACAGAGATCACGGAGAAATGATTTGTCATTGCAAATTGGTCATTTGTCATTGGTAATTTCGGATATGGCCAATTTCAAACGACAAATTACCAACTACAAATTCAATTCTTCTTCTCTGTGCCCTCGGTGAACTCTGTTGCTAAAACTCAACTCTCGGCCCGGGTAAGGACAGGAAAATTATGCCGTTCGCCGCGGCCCTTAAGCGGGTAATCCTTCCGCAGCGGAAACGCCGTGAATTCCTCCGGCATCAGAATCCGCCGCAGATCCGGATGGCCTGCGAACTTGATTCCGAACATGTCGTACACTTCGCGCTCCATCCAATCGGCCGAGCGCCACAGCGGATAGACCGACGGCAACTCCGGATCGGGCAGGTTCACATGTGTCTTTATGATCAGCCGCTCGCCGCTGACCGAGTTCAGCAGCACGTACATCACGCCGAACCGCTCAGTCGCCCCCGGATATTCGAGGTAGTCGGCAGCCGTCAACTCGGCCAGCATGTCAAACCCGTGGTCGCGCCACAAACATTCGAGCACGAAATATACTTTTTCGCTCGGCACGATGAACCGCCGATTATCGCGGAAGATTGATTCCGTGATATCCGTGCCGAAACGGTCTTGGAGTGTCGTAAGGTCGAACATGTTGAGTGAGTGAGTAAGTGAGTAGGTGAGTAGGTGAGTAAAGCGAGATCCTACTCACCTACTCACTTACTCACTCCGTAACCACTGGCGGCGGTGTGTAAATCTCCAACCCGGGTACCGGGGCGGCTTCCTGCAGGCGACGCACTTCGTCGCGGTCGAACGGCGGCGGCCCGTCGGACTTCGTGCGCGTAGCGAATTCGCTGCCCCGGATCGTTCCGGTGCGCATAATCTTGCGCTGCATTTCAATGATTGCCGCCAGCAATTGCTCGGGTCGCGGCGGGCAGCCCGGCACGTAGATGTCCACCGGGATGAACCGATCGACGCCTTGCACCACCGCGTATGTATCGAATACTCCGCCCGTGCAAGCGCACGCGCCCATCGAAATGCACCACTTCGGTTCCGGCATCTGCAGCCAAATCCGCTGCAACACGGGCAGCATCTTCATCGCGACGCGACCGGCCACAATCAGCAGGTCGCACTGTCGTGGGCTGAACCGCATCACTTCGGCGCCGAACCGCGCCATATCATGCCGCGACGCGGCAGTGGCCATCAGCTCGATGCCGCAGCAGGCCGTGGCGAACGGCATCGGCCACAGGCTGTTCGCCCGCGCCCAACTGGCCGCCGCATCGAGCGTCGTTAAAAACACATTTTCCGGCAGGCCTACCGCCATCGAAACACGCCCTTTCGCCAAGCATAAACGTACGCGATCACGAGCGTCGCAATGAATACCAACATCACGGCAAAGACGGCGCCGCGCAGCTCGACTGGAACGCCGTTTTCCGTGTACGCCGCCACGGCCCAGGGATAAAGGAACAGCAGCTCCACGTCGAACACCAGGAACAATATCGCCACGATATAAAACTTCACGTCGAACGGTTGCCTCGCATCGCCGATCGGATCCATGCCCGATTCGTACGGCATCTCTTTCACGGACGTCTTCTTTCGCGGACCCGCAACGTGGGCCAACACGAGATTCGCAATTACAAATCCGATCAGCACGAGTCCGTAGACGAAAAGTGGATAGTATGTCTCCATGACCGACCGCCGTAGGTCAGGCGTTTTGCCCGATGAAAACTGCAAACGATGTCGGGCTGTAAGCCCAACCTATTGAAAGCGAATCCCCCACGCCGGTAAAAAATCATAATGATCGGCGACTATCGAAGCAAGGCGGGCCGAGTTTCGCCGCCGCTTGGAGGCGTTAGTGCGGATGCCACGCCTTAAGTTCGCGAAGGGCGTGGTCGCGAACCGCGCGGGGCAGACTTTTAATCTGCCCACGTGGTTGTTGGCAGACTACAAGTCGGCCCCGCTCCGATCGTCACCGCGCCCATCGACGACTCTGGGCGTGCCGTCCCATCACTATCCAGGCGAGCCGACAAAGGACCGGTCCGCGCAGGACCCCGTCGAATTGTTACACTCGTTATAAGTGGACCGTCCCGACGGTGCCGAACCCTCGCCACCTGCCCTGGCGGACCCGTGCTGCATAAAATGAAGGCGTCCACCACCGGCAATTGACGATTTCTTATCCAGACGCCGTGGTACGCTAAGTTATGACCGTCGGCTGCCCGGCGCAACCTGTGTGTCCGCCATGGAACGGCACAGCTCACTCCCCGATGTTCAAAGGTTTGTCGCAATGCGTTTTGACGTACGAACGCTGAAATTCTTATTCGTCGCGCTGATAGGCGCAGTTACGACTGCCGTTTTGTCGGTCCCAGTGGTCGGCCAGGACACGGTCGACGGCTTGTCGACCACCTCGACACCGTCCACGAACGCTGACCCGCAGAAATTAGTGGATAAGGGTCAGGCCTCGCTCAACGCTGGCGATTACGCTGCTGCTCTAACAGCATTCGCCGCCGCGGAGCGCGCGGTTACACAACCCGGGGTGGAAAACGCATTGAAGATCCATATCGAGGCGGTTGTCGGGACGGGTCGTGCATACGTCGGATTGAAAGACTACGACTCGGCCGAGAAATTGTACCGCAACAATCTTGGCCTTGGCGACGATCCCAGCACCGTGCCGGTTCTGAATGCGTTGGGTCAACTGAAGCTGGATATGAACAAGCCCGACGAAGCTCTCGATCAGTTTCAGAATGCGCTGAAACTCGACCCAAACAATACCGATGCGCTGTTCGGTTACGGCAAGTCGCTCGTATTGAACGGCCGTCCGGATGAAGCCGTCGCTCCGCTCACGCGTGCGATCGCGGCCGATCCGAAGAACGCCGAAGCGTTTCGTCTCCGCGGTTCCGCTTACGCCTCCCAATATAAAAACAAGCAGGCAATCGACGATTTGAAGCACGCCGTCGAATTAAATCCCGACGACTACGAAGCATACTACACACTCGGCGCCATCGACATGCGCAGGGAGGACTATCACGACGCCACGGAGCAGTTCGCTAAGTCCATCCAGCATTACAAGCCGAAACCCGGCGAAGAAGACCAGCCGTACCTGCAAGGCTATTTGTCGCTCGCTAACGCCCACTTGGAGGCCGGCAAGGCTTCAAAGGATCCGGCAACGCAAAAGGCTGACTATCAAGCCTCGGCCGATGCAGCGAAAAAGATCGTTCAGCAATTGGATGAAAAGAATCCATTGCACGCCAAAGCACTGGCGGCCGCGCTCTATAGTCAAGGCATTGCCGAACGAATGTTGGGCCAGCTCGGCGCCGCGATTCATTCACTTACCAAAGCAATCGACCTGCGCTCAACATCTTCACCCGACGATTCCACTGTTGGATTCCTGGCGGACGCCTATTTTCGACGCGGCATCTGCTTCCACTTGATTAACGAAAACAAAATGGCCATCTCCGACTTCGGCATGGCCGCACACCTGGACACCACGGATCTGCGGGCCGATCTCTGGGAAGGTTTCACCTACGCAAAGCTTGGCGATTATCATAAGGCGCTCAAGGCCTACGGCGACGCGATCGCCGCCAGCGACCGCTACACTCCCGCGTATTTCAATCGTGGCTTGACTTACATGATGTTGGGTGAATACGACAAAGCCATCGATAACTTCAACGATGCAATTCGCCTCGATCCCGCTCACGCCGACTACTATCTGAAGCGAGGCATCGCGTATCAGCAGCTTGGTGACAATCAGAAGGCGTCCGAATCGTTCGCGTCGGCGATCGAGTTCGATAAAAACCAGGTCGCAGCTTACCGTCACATGGCCGAAGTGATGCAAGCGCTCGGCCACAGCGAGCTGGCTGATCAGTATCGGCAACAGGCCGAAAAGCTCGCACCGCAGAAGAAGTCGCAATAAACGGCTTCGCCGCAACGTATCCCGACGGGATCGGCAATCGACAGCCGTTGCATAATGTTGGAGAGGGTCGGCGTGAGGGCGAATCGCTCTCCCTCACCGGGAGAGGGTCGGCGGTGAGGGGTTCCAGCGCATAAGCGAAAGCTTATTGCACGTCTCGATGCCAGCTGGCAAGTCGACTCGCAGTTCGCGATAATTGACGACGATGCGCGGTACTGTTCTAACGCTGTGCGCTCTGTTCGCGAACGTATTCTGCATTGCTTGCGTTTTCGCGCAGCAAAGTCCGCAGGTCCTCACAATCCCCGCCGACCAGGTCGAAGACAAGATGCGCGGCGGCATGTTGGCGCAGGTCATCGGGAACCTCAACGGCCGGCCGCACGAGTTCCGCTACATCAATCACCCGGGTCACGTCGAACACTACACGCCGTCGCTGCCCGACGGCGCGGTGACCGATGACGATACGGATATCGAATGGGTTTACCTCCGCGAGATCGCGTGCAGCGGTGACAATTTTTTGAACCCGGATCGCATCGTCGCGCTCTGGAAGCGGCACATCAACCGCCGAATTTTCTGCGCCAACCGCTACGCCCGCGACCTAATGGACCTCGGCTTCGAGCCGCCCTGGACCGGAAACGTCGGCCTGAATCCGTGGTCCGACTTCAATATCTCGGGCCAGTTCGTCTGCGAATCGTTCGGCCTGATGGCGCCCGCGATGCCGCAAACGGCCGCACGGCTCGGCGTGCACTTCACACGCGTCGGCATCGATGGCGAACCGGCCCAGGCCACGCAACTCTTCACCACCATGATCGCCTCCGCGTACGTCGAACGCGACATCGACAAAATACTTGATGCCGGTTTGGCAGCCGTCGATCCGCAGAGTGAAATCGCCGCGGTTGTGAAGACAGTTCGCACGCTCTGCCAGGACAATCCGACGGATTGGAAGAAGACGCGTCGCGAGATGAAATCGCGCTGGCAGAAGCGCGGCGGCATTGTCCGCGAGCGCAACGGCTACGAGCTGAACACCGGATGCGTCATCGCGGCGCTCATCTACGGCCACAACGATTTCGTCGAAACACTGCGCACCGCGTTCAACTTCGGTTGGGACGCCGACTGCGACGCCGCCACGGCTGCCACGGTCGTCGGTGTGATGAAAGGCCGCCGCTGGATGAACCAGCAAGGTTGGGACATCAAAGATATTTACCGCAACACGAGCCGCGACGACATGCCGAACGACGAAACGCTCACCGGCCTGGAAAACACGCTCATCCAAGCAGCTCGCATTACCATCCGCCGCGCGGGCGGCGAAATAATCGCTGAGCCGTCTCCCTCAAAGAAAGGCAGCGCCTCAGAACCCTCTCCCTCCGGGAAGAACATCACGTTAGAACCCTCTCCCGCTGGGAGAGGGCAGGGTGAGGGCGCCTTGCCTGCCGCAAAACTCTACCGCATACCCGCCGAATCCCCCGCCAACATCGAGCCGCTCGCGACAGTCCAAGATCAACGCGCCCGCTTACGCGCACATTTTCAACCGCAAATTAAACTCGACCTCACAGCACCCGGCGTCGCACGTGCACGCGCCGCCTACCTTGCGATCTGTCTTGATGAATCGGAGAAATGGAAACGAGAGTCACCTCAGACATGGTCTGCCGCAATTGCCGAGTTGCAAAACCATGCGTCTATCGTGCGCGATCTTTTCCACGCGCCCAAGCCGCTCGGCGACAACCTCCGCCGCAAAGCCGAACAAGCTGGGCTGCACGATCCGAAGCACATCAAACTGACAGAGCGCCCGCTAGAGGACTAACACGCCGGGTTGTAAACTTTGCTTTATAATAGCCACGAAAAGCACAAGGAATCACAAAAATGAGAGCGATTCGACAACTTCAAAGCAGTGCGAAACGCTCGATCGCTTTCCTGTGTTTTCGTGCCCTTTTGTGGCAACGCGATGGTCAGCTCGCCACCGCTTCAGTGTGTTGCGGCCAGCGGCGTTTGGCCCAGCGGGTGAGGCGGACGGCTTGCGAGCGCCATGAATCGATCGGCGCGTAGGTGATGCGGTAAGTTGATTCTGTTCGAGTGCGAAGGCGGCGTTTGTGTTCCCGCTCGCCGGGGCCGAAGTCGATGGTGCGGTCGCCGCGGCGGCAACTGTCCCGGATCATGTGCAGCATTAACGTTGAACCAATACCGCTGTTGTTTGCCGCATCGAAGCCGGTTCGCAGCGCGGTGACATTGCCTTGGCAATGGTAGCCGTAGAGGAAGGCGGCCGGCTTGCCTTCAATCGTAAGCACATTCACATCGACCATTCCCAGCCGGGCTGCCACGGCGTGCGTGGCATGAAAATAGTCGCGAACACGCTCGTGAGTCAGTGTGTTGCCTTTCGTGACGTGTGATTGCCAACTGGCTTGGGCGACCAATTCGCACATTTCGTACACGTCCCAACGCGGATCGCCGTCGCCTTCGGCTGCCGGGAGCGGGCGATGGCGAATGTATTCAGCCTGCCCGCTCTCGAAAAAGTCGCGCAGCGTGCGGCGGAATTGGCGGCGCATCGAGTGCGACTTGCCGGCCAGGTACTCGTCCCACGTCGCGGGGAGGTCGACGAGCGACGTCGACTGGTACTCGGCCTTCTCGCTGAACAGGCCGGCGACTCGCATGGCCCGAGCGGTTTTGCCGCCTTGCGACGCGTCGTCGGCAACCCAGCGAAGTTCCATCATGTCCCACTCGCGCGGCGTGCGGCGAACGTGCTGCATGGCGGCCAGCATCGTGGCCGATGGATTTGGTCCTATCGGTCCGAACCACGTGCTCCAGTTGTCCAGCGGATACGTCAGCACGCGGACTTTGCCGACTCGATACGGCTCGGTGCGAACGCAGAGCGGCAGAATGCCGATCGGCTCGCCCGCGGCGTAGGCGATCAGCACACGCAGTTTTTGGTCGTGACCAAAAAGGCGCCAATATGTTTCGAGCCAATCGTACGTGAGGAAAAACGTGGCGTTCGGAGTGCTGCGGAACAACGAATTCCACAACATCCGGTATTGCGACAATTCTTCGACATCGTTGATTTCGACAATTTCAACCATGGCGGCAACGCTTTCGTTAGGGCAGGACGAGACGAATGAGGAGCGATTGAGGGTTGACGCGTAGCTTTGCAAGCGACGTGCCCTAGCCGAGCCGGAGGAACGGGGGGTGAGATAACCGGCGATTTCGTCCGGATTTTTGGGGAGATATTGTCGCGACCGTTACAGCGGCAAGCGAGCGAATGTTGCCGAAAAGCATCATTGCGCAACCTGAAAATGGTTCAATGTTGCGTTGGCGCATCAGCTGGCGCTTTCCCACGCGCGGGCGGCGTCCCAGAGGCTCCGCGACCGGCGTGATTAGCGCAGGAGTTCTAGCCTATGCTACGACGCCCTTCGAAGACTCAGGGCGTGCCATCCAACTTGAACATTAAACAGAACTGAATTGCCCACGTTTTCCGGCGGCCATGGAGTGGTAAACTGACGTGGATGACTTTAGCACGAGATTTTATCGAGCGAATTCACGCGGCGGGGAAGCCATTTGTTCTTGCCGTTACCGGCGGAGGTAGCGGCGCTATTTCCAGTGTGTTAGAAGTGCCGGGTGCGTCGGGAAGTGTGCTCGAGGCGATCGTGCCGTACGCTTCGACCGCGCTTGCCGATTGGTTGTGTGGGACGCCGGAACAGTACTGCAGCGAGCGGACCGCCCGCGCAATGGCGATGGCCGCATTCGAACGGGCCCGGCAGCTTACGGACATCGATCCGCGACTGCTGCGCGGCATCGGTGCAACGGCGAGTCTCGCATCAACGCGTGCGAAGCGCGGTGCGCATCGGATTCACGTAGCGTGGCAATCGGCCGAGACGACCGTGGTGACATCGTGCACGTTTTCGAGCGCGCTTACACGAACGGACGAGGAGCGGATGGCAACGCAAATTATCCTCGATGCCGTCGGGGAAGCATGCGCGGTGGAGCGGCCAAAGTTAGATCCGGCCATTCGCAGTTCCATGAACCGGCGCGAGCAGCGTGCGCCGATCGAGTGGACAGAGCTATTGCTAGGCCATCGGCAATGCGTCCTCATTATCCCAAATGCCGAATCGATGGACTATCCGCCGGAGGGCGACCTGCAGACGTCATTGGTTTTGTTTCCCGGAGCATTCAACCCGCTGCATTCGGGGCACAAATGTATGGCGGAACTAGCTGCTGAGCGTTGTGGCGGGGAAGTCACATTTGAGCTGTCGATCGCGAACGTCGACAAGCCGCCGCTCGACTTTATTGAGATTGCCGAACGCCTCGCGCAGTTTCGAGGTCGGCACGTGCTGTTGACACGGGCTCCGACGTTTGTGGAGAAGGCGGCAATCGCGCCGGGGTGCACGTTTGTCGTCGGCGCGGATACGCTCGTGCGCATCGGTGATCCGGTGTATTACGGCAGCGACACGAACCGGCGCGACACGGCGATCGCGGCGATGGCCAAGGCAGGGTGCCGGTTTTTGGTTTTTGGAAGGGTGGCCGACGGCGTCTTTCGTACGTTGTCGAACGTTGACGTGCCGCCATCGCTACGGGAGTTGTGCGATGAGATGACCGAGTCGAGATATCGTGAAGATATTTCGTCGACGGAATTGCGGCGCGCTTCGTTGCATGACGACAGTATTTGATTTTGAATCAGGAAGCGGGTGGCATGCCCAGAGGCTTTGCGCTGGCGTGGTCAAAAATGGAAACCAGTGCCGCGTCACAGCTCGATTTCCATCCAACTCCAGTCTTTAGCATTGACAGATCGCTGGTCGCCGCGCGCTTCGAGGACTCAGGGCGTGCTGCACACGACAATTGCGAGCGCGGTAAAGCGCGCTTATACTTTGAGAATTCAAGACGCGCAAACAGTGAATCTTCTCCATGAAGAAGCCTTATTTCGTCGGCATTGACGTCGGCGGCACCAACATCAAATTCGGTCTGGTCGACGATGCAGGCGAGACGCTTGCGTATCACACGATGCGCACCGAACAGGACAAAGGGGCCGAAGACGCTTGCGCTCGCATGGGCGAGGCATTGCAGCAACTGATTCAAGACGCGGGCGTTGCGAAGACTGATATCGTTCGTGCGGGCCTGGCGACGCCGGGGCCGATGGACATTCGCCAGGGCATGCTACTGCGGCCGGGCAACCTGCCAGGCTGGTGGGATTTTCCGATCCGCGATCGCGTGAGCTGTCGTTTGGCAATGCCGGTTACGTTTGCCAACGACGCGAACGCGGCCGCGTACGGCGAGTTTTGGTCGGGGGCTGGCAAACAGTATCATAGCCTCGTATTGCTCACGCTGGGCACTGGCATTGGCGGTGGTATCATTGTCGGCGATACGCTCATCGAGGGTGAACATAGTTGCGGCAGCGAGTGCGGACATATTCTCGTAAATTCGGCAGCCGATGCTCCGATGGATTCGCTCGGCAAGCGCGGGTCGCTTGAAAGCTGCGCGAATGCGACTGCCGTCGTAGAGGGGGCGCTTGCTGCAATGGAGCGCGGCGCGGCTACGTCGTTGGCGAAACGGCGCGGGGCTGGCGAGGAAATTACGCCGCGCGTGGTTGCCGAGGAAGCAGAACGCGGCGATGAGGTGGCGCGTAGCGTGATCATGAAAACGGCCTATTGGCTAGCTATCGGGATTGTCTCACTAATTCACACAATCGATCCAGACGCGGTGCTTTTGGGCGGAGCGATGACATTCGGCGGCGACGATTCGGAAGTGGGCCGGGCATTTTTGCAGCACATTCGGGATGAAGTCCGGCCACGGTTGCTGGAACCGTTGCGCGATGTGGTGCGGATTGAATTCGCGTCGCTGGGTGGCGATGCAGGTTACGTTGGCGCGGCCGGTCTGGCGCGGCTCGAGCATGTAAAGGGTCGCCGATAGCAGGAAGCCTGATTTCGTGGACGATTTGGACGATTGACAACCGAGCATGATAGTAGATTCGGCGTGGCCGCCGACGCTAAGCTAAGGCGATATGAATGCAACTCGATGACGAGCTCTGTCTTTGTTTTCACGTGACCAAGCGCAAGGTAATCAATTTCCTGCGCATCGAGCGGCCGAAGCGTGAAAGCCAGCTTGCGGAGTGCCACGGCGCGGGGACGGGTTGCGGATGGTGCCGGCCGTTTCTGAAGAAGCTGTTCGAGGCGGCAAACGCGGCTCAACTGGAGACGGCGGAATTGCCAGAGTCGGCCGAATACGCGCGGGGACGAACGAGTTACGTTCGCGCGGGCAAAGGCACGCCGCCGCCGGGCGCGACGCCGATTGGGGCGGAATGAACGACTGGCGGGGATTTATTCGGTTGAGTGAATCACAAGCGGAACGCCGGTTATTCCCAAATGAGAATCAGTGGACCAGCATCGCTTTATCTTCCGCACCGCAATTACCTGAAGGCCCAACGCATCGGGAATCGTGAGATCCTGATCGGAGAATTTGCGTAGCATTGCGACGGCGGCACCACATTCCTTTGGGCCAACGTTAAGCATAGATAGGTGCCGCATTTCTTCGATCATCGCCAAGAACTGCAGCGCGCGTGGCCGGCCGTAACGACGCAGAAACGAGCCGCGCCCTTCCGCTGCAACGAAGACTGTGGTGATGAGCTTCGGCGGATCGGCAATCAGCCGCTTGAAAAGTACGTGGTGTTCGTCCGAGCGATCGGACAATGCGATCAGTGCTGACGTGTCGACGACTTGGAGTCGTCCGGTGGAGCAGGGGCCGCTTCCGGTTGATCGATCTCAATTTGCCCGGATGTCGGAATTACGCTGCCGACTTCGTGGGGCAACGACTCTGGGGCTGTTACGGAAGAGTCCTTATGCGGAGTCGTGCCGGCGTGTTGTCGGTCGGACGGGCCCAGCAGTTGTTCCAACAGTTGGCCGAGGCGCTCGCCACGTGCCATGGTGGAGACGACGTTGCCCCGTTGATCGACGAGGATCACGCGTGGGATCGACATGACTCCGTACTTGCGTGCGATTGGGAGGTCCCAGCCGCGGGCCCTCGGATTGTCGCCGAAGATGGTGGGGAAATGGAATCCGGTTTGGTCCATGTATTCGTGCGCCAAGTGTGGGTCGGTGTCCAAGTTCACGCCCACGACATCGAAGCCTTTATCGTGATAGGCGCGGTAGTTTTCGAGGATATTGGGCACTTCTTCTCGGCACGGCTGGCAGAAGCTGGCAAAGAAATCGACGAGCACGACTTTGCCACGGTACGCGCTCCAGTCGAGTTTGGCGCCGTCGAGTAGAGTGCCTTCGAGCTCGAGCGGTTTACCGGGCAGATTCAACCGCCGCTGGATACCTTCAAAATCGGCGGCCATTTGGTTCACGGCAGGATCGCGCGATTTTTGGGCGAGCGGCAGCAATTGGGTCATTGCGGTGCCGAGGAGCTTGCCGTCGGGGCCATCGCCCAGCATGTTGGAGATGTGGATCAACATTTTGGTTTGACCGCGGGTGAGGCCGGTTTTCTTGATGCCGGCCACGAATTGATTGATTGCGGCCGCATGTTCGGTTTCGGACAATTGGTCCCACTCACGCAGCGCGCTAACCAGTCGAAGCTGGATCACGGTATCGACGACCTCCGGCCGGCCACCGGCGCTGATTGCGTCGAGCAATTCGTCGGCTTGTGCGCTGGTGTCGATGTCGCCGAGTGTGCCGATGATCCGCAAGGCTTCGAGCGCCATCTGCGCCTGCTGTGCGGCTTCGCCGTCGCTCGCGGCCTTGGCCACACGCTTTTTGGCGGCGGCAACAACCGAGGAGGCGGCGTGTTGCAGGTCGGCCTTATTTGGGCTTTCGCTTGAATTCGCTGGTTTGCTTTCGGCACTCTGCGAGAGCATGCTATTGCCGAAGGCGAACCAGCCGGCCAGAAGCGCGATGGGTATGATAATGAGCACGAAATTGCGTTGTGGCTTCGCCATATCGGATTCTCCGTTGCGAGCGGTACCGCTTTGTTCGAAAGATTGCCGGCATTATACGGGGATCGGCAAAAGGGAGCGATGGCAGGGCCGGCGAACACAAGATGTGGTGTATCAACAACATGTGCGCAGCCGAGCGCTGGTTGTATGGGCTAGCGTGGTCATTTAGGAGCTTTGTGGAGGGAGCGGGGCTTCCGCCGAGTAGAAATCTCACATCCGGCTCGGCAGGAGCCTCGCCCTCCCACGGCGAGCTTCGACATCGTATTTTTTCAACTCAAACCGCGTGATTTCCAGTTTCATCAAAGAAATCCGGAGCTCCGGGCCTGACTTCCGAACGGGTTGGGGTGGCGAAGGATTGCGGCGGTTCGCGCTCGGGGTCGTTCTCGACCTCATGAGTGTGTGCGGCTGTGGCTACCGTGTGAGGGGCTGCAGCTCGCGTTAATGGGGACCCAATCGAGAACGGGCGACACCGGCAAAGGCTCCGCCGACCATTCGGCGAATCATGCGAGGGCCAGCCTAGCAGATAGTGAACGGATATTCAACAAGCGGTTTTGACCACCCGCGACGTGGCTAGCA
>DASZZA010000579.1:0-11518 GCA_035545135.1 Lacipirellulaceae bacterium
AGCGTCGCCGCGAGCTTGAAGTAGTCGGCGATATGGGAAGCGTCGAAGTACGGAATGAAGACTTGAGCCGCCGTTTGCGATGCTCCAAGCATGCCAAGCTCGTGCATGGCATCCAGCAAACGATCGAGCCCAAGTGACGCGCCGATACCTGGGAGCTGTTGATTACTGTAGAGCTCCGCCAGGTTATCGTATCGGCCGCCGCTGCACACGCTGCCGATGTCGATGTCGTCGAGCGTCGTTTCGAGCACGATGCCGGTGTAATAGTCGAGCCCGCGGGCAATCGATGGATCAATCTGTAGGTTTCCCTTCTGTCCAGGAACGGAGTCCGCCAGATGTAACACGTCGCGAAGTCGATCGACACCCGCTTCGGCAAGCTCGTGTCCTTTGCTGAGAGCGTTGAGCGCGGCAAGAATCTCGTCGTTTGAGCCGGACAAACTGGCCAGTTCCAGGATCGTGCCTGCTTGACTGGGCGTCGCACCGGCGACGGACTGCATTTCGTCAGCAACTTTTTCGGCGCCAATCTTGTGAAGTTTGTCGAGTGCTCGCAGCACGAGCGTCGACGAATCGGCTAGGCCCGTCTTTTGCAATAGTCCCGTGAGAATGGAACGATTGTTAAGGTGGATGGTGAATCGAGCGAAGCCGATCTGAGTCAGCAACTCGCGGACAACGAGAATCATTTCGGCGTCCGCAGCCATGCTTTTGCTGCCGATGGTGTCGAAATCGCACTGCATGAATTCGCGAAAACGACCGCGCTGCGTATTTTCGCCGCGCCACACGGTGCCGATGTGGTACCGCTTGAACGGTGTGCCGAGCTCACTAATATGTTGGGCCGCAAAGCGGGCCAGCGGCACGGTCAGGTCGAAGCGGAGGCCCACATCGCGGCCGCCGTGGTCTTGGAATCGATATAGTTGCTTGTCGGTTTCAGCGCCGCCTTTGCCCAGCAGAATCTCGAGGTATTCGAGGGCGGGCGTATCGATAGGGCTGAAACCGTACGAGCGGAATACGCGGCGCGCCGTGTCGATGATCTGCTCGCGCGGCAGCATGGCCTGCGGCAGATAGTCGCGAAAGCCCTTGAGCGTGCGGGGTTGGATGCGGGGAGAGGGCATGGTGAATAGGTGAGTAGGTGAGTAGGTGAGTCCGTGAGTAAATGGAGGTTCGTTCTTCCTGCTCACTTACTCACCTACTCACTTACTCACACGAGAATTGGCAACATCGGCGGTTTGGGGCTGCGGATGCTTTGGCCTTTTTTCTGGATCACAGCTTCCGTGTATTCGGCGACTTGCTCGGGCCGCTCCAGGTAAAAGTCGTAGGTCCAATCATCTTCGTATTCGCAGTTTTTGGTCGAATAGTCGCGGCAAACTTGGGGACGCGTCTCGTAAATGCCGCAGCGGTTGTCTTCCTGTAAATGACGGCACACGGTGTGGACCAACAGGTACCAAGTGTCGTCCTCCTTGAACACGGTGGCACGTTCGTGTAACAAGAACCAGCGTATGAACTCGAGATCGGCCCGGTCTTCCGGCGCGTCGATTGGCAGCGCGAAGTAGCGGCAGCACTTGGCGGTACAATACTCGCAAAGCACCTTGTTGGCCGGAACTTGCTTGCGCCTCGGCTTTGGCGAAATCGCGGCAGTTGCCATGGGGCGGCCCCTACAGTTTTTGGAAATCAAACGCTCACCAACATAACAGCCGCGCAATTGGTGAGCCAGAGCATCCGACCGGATGTTTAGCGTCGGCGGCAATGCCGAATCCATTCGAATCATTTCCGCGTTGCCGCCGACGCTACGCGAGCAGTTCCAGTGCCTTGCGGAGCATGCGCAGGACGCTTTCTTCGCCGGTGTGTTGAAGCACTTCTTCCGGCGTGAACCAGGCGACGTCGTGCGATTCATCACTGATAGTTGGCTCGTCGCCGGATCGCGCGATCAGCAAAAACCGGATATCGTGATGCTCATGGGCATCCTCGATGAGCGTGCCTTCCTCATCGTAGTGGGCCGGAATTTCGTGCACGTCGATATCGAACGGCATGATGGCGCCGTCGATCGGGACGATGTCGAACTCCGCCAGGCCCGATTCTTCACGGGCCTCGCGCAGGGCCACTTCTTCGACAAGCCACTGTCCGTCGGCGTGCCCTCCCAATTGGAGCCAGCGATCGAGCTTGCGGTGATGCGTTAAAAGCGAGCGACGCCGATCGGTTGACAGAATCCAGGCGGCGGCCGTGATGTGCCCCGGCCGGCAAGTACGCTCGAAGCAGTTCGGATGAGATTCGACAAGGCGACAGATGCGGTCGATAGTTGCCGACTCGCCGGGAAAGGCGCTGCGATAACGATCGAGCATCTCGAGTAGCGGCCGGCGGTCCATGGCGGTCGTTGGTCCTTGTCCGTCCTCAGTTGTCCTTGCATTATGGAAGGCTTCAATTCGGCTGGCAACCGACGACGAACAATAGACCACGGACAAACCTACGGCAGCACGACTTTTTGTACCGAATTGGTTCGGCGCTGATAGATGTACGACCAGAAACCGGGCGGCGGATTGAGCAAGGAGTCGGGCTTATAATTGATTTCCAGCTCGCCGCTGGAGTTGGCGATATTGTTGCCGACAACGATTTGACCGCGAATTAGCGAGCGGTTTTGAAAGGCTAGATTATGCCTGACGGCAATCAAACCGCGGATTTCGGAGGCGAATATGTAATCGCCCGCAGCGCCGTCGAGATTATAGTCGACACCGTCGTCCTTCTCGCTGAGCGCTCGGTTGGT
Source organism: Lacipirellulaceae bacterium (assembly GCA_035545135.1). GTDB lineage: Bacteria > Planctomycetota > Planctomycetia > Pirellulales > Lacipirellulaceae > JABDGM01. Next base: position 2,750 of record DASZZA010000579.1, read on the forward strand.
GGCTCCGATGGTAAAGTCGGCGGTGGAACCGTCGTCCGAATCAACGAGGAGGGCCGGGTATCCGGCCACGGCGGGAGACCAGTTGATCGGCCCGTTGTTTATGCACGAGTTGGCGCCGGGATTGATAACCAGCAATGTGCCTTGTATGCGCGAACGCTCGATTACCAAACGATTGCCGCCGCAATTGATCCAATAAATTCCCTTGCCCGATGGATCAGTCGGAGCACCCGTGTAGAGTCGATCTACCGACGGGCTAAGCACTTTCTGATAAATAATACGGCCGCTCGTGGTTTCGCGAATCACGACGTCGTCCAAAAGAAAGTCGACGGAGCTGTCCGTGCACGCGAACTTGACGTACGCGTATTGGAGATTTCCGCTCCACGAAGGGGCGTTGATCGTGGCTGATATCCGCGTCCATTGGAGGCCGTTGGCATTCAAGTCCGACGTGGCGTTGATCTGAGGACCACTGTCGCCGCTCCCCTGCGTATACACGCTAATGTGGAAGGCCTTTGTTACGGGGATGAGGCCAAGGATGGACGTCGCATGATAAACATATGCCTCCACGTAATACTCTTGGCCCGCTTTGACGTAGGTATCGATTGGCTGTGCGGGCCCCGTGTATTGGCTCGATCGGTTTCGCACGCGGAGGCTTTTGGAGCCCGAGTGTTGCTGTGAAGACTGGTCGATCGTAGCCGTGCTGCCCGAAGGCGCGACCATCCAATCGGCCGTCGAAATCGTATTTTCCATCCCCGCGTTGCGAGCCAGATTCATCGTCGCCCAGGTGGGTAAGCTGTTAATGTCGAGCTGAACACCATTGGTGCGGTAATAGTTGAAAACGCTCGTCCAATCGGGCATTGTAGGCATCTTGTCGGACGTGATCTGGGTGGTCGTGCCATTAAACGTGGACCCACTGACGGATGTGGCCTGTACGCTGCCGTAGACCTGTGAGCCGCTGGACGAAATTTGGTTTGCAGTGATTAAACCGTCGGTGCGCAGCGTGTCGAAACTTAGAGAAACATTGCCACCCACCGCAATTGCCGAACGAAGACAACTAAGGGGCGACTTCCGAGGATCCATTGTTACGCTCGCACGTTGCTCCGCCTGACCGCTGTAACCAATTCCGGTAACGACGACCGGGTCGTCGGTGCTGTTGGATAAACTGCCATCGATAGGATCGACAACGTTCGCGGTGCAGGTGCCGGCGCCGGTGGTGCGCTTGGTAAACCAGTCGCCGTTGGAATAGTCGCTGCGCCAATTCGTGTCTTGTTTCATCGTCAGAAGCGCGAGCTCGACCGCCGAGCTGGCGTTGAGTTGCGCCTGGCGGATATCGGCCGCATCGGCAACGATGCGGCCCTCGATGCGCTGCCCGAAAAGTGCGCATAGTCCTAACAGGGCGATTATCATGGCGCTGCCAAGCACGGCGATGTAAACGCCACCAGCGCGGCGCGGCTTCTTGCGAAGTGGTTTCATCGGTTATTTGCCATCCGTATCGGTGCGGACGGCGTACTGTTCGGCCAGGACCTTGTTCTGATACTGGATCGTGACATGTACGCGTTTTGCGCCTTGATCGGTGCCAGATGTTTGTGTTGGATTGGATGGTACAACATACGTAACCTGAACGCTTTCACGCCAGTTAGTACGGTCGGGAATCGTCGAGCCGTCCCGGAATTGAGGCGGGCAGGCGCTCCAGCCGTTGTAGTCATCGACGTCGTCGAACGCCGAACGTGGAGTGTTCGACTCACCACTCTCGTGCCCGAACACTGCGGAGCCATTCGGATCGCTATAGGGCTGCATCATGATTTCGGACATCAGGTCGTCGGCCAGTCCGGCCGCGACCGCACGATTGCCGATCGAATTGGCCGACATGGTCGCGGCGCCGAGTCCGTTGAGCGCGGCGACCGCCATGAGACCCACGATCATGGTCGAGGCGACGACCTCGATGAGCGTGAGGCCATTGGAATTGCGACTGCGTGTAATCCGCAAGCCCAGGCACCCTCTGGATGCCGCAATTCGCGATCGATTTGGTTGCCGACGAAACATTGCTATTGGACCCTTAATTCGTTCCCACCCTCAAATCGACGTAATCAAAGTCGGCCGAGCTGGTATCCGCGTAGATCTTGAGGTAACCGTCTGTCGTCGAGGTGGGAGCATAGGTCGGATAAGTGAACGTTCCCTGGTCTTCGTCGTTGATTTGTAAATTCACGACGTTGCTTGCCGGCAGGACGGTGAGTCGGATGCGGACGAAATCGCTGGAAAGCTTCGAGCGCGTGAACAACTGTTTGGTCGCCGAGTCGGATGTGCGGCCGCTGAGGGTCAGGTTTTGCGACCCGTCCGATTGCTTTTGGAGATAGACCAAAAGGGGCGCGTACGTTCCGCTTGAGCGATCGGCGTTGATAACGATGACTGCCCCGTTGCCGCCGACGCTCGTGTTTCGGCAACTGACTTCGACGGTGGTGGTGGTGTCGAAGTTGCTCAGGGGCCGCGTTTCGATCGCGCCGGATGCCGCCCAGATGCCGCTTGCAAGGCTATTGGTGTCAAAACTTCCGCCGCCGGTGACGGCCCAATCCGGCGCCGCGTCGCCGTTGCTGTCGGTTGTCGTCGGATCGCGGTCGAAATCGGTTCGCCAATAATTGGCCAAAAGCTCCGGCGAATTTCGAAGCGGGACGCTCGCGTCGATTCGAGCGGAACTCATGCTTCCGGATTGCAGCCCCAAGTGAACGTCGGAAACATAATTTCGCGTAATGTTGTAACTCGGGCCCGGCGTCGTATAAGTGCCGTACAACCGGCCGTACATTTGGCGGGTGGTATTATATGTCCAAGAGGCGCCGCCATTTGATGTTTCAAACACACCCGATGGGGCTGTGTCGCTTACGTAGATTCTGGCAGCGCTTTCGCCGCCCGACGGCGCCTGTGTAAAGACGACGTGATAGTCGCGGTTAAACGCTAGATTTCGGATCGGACTTGGAAACACGACTGTATTCCAGCCATCCGTAATGCTGGATTCGGCAATTGTACCTTGACCAATTACGTTGCTGGTTGGGCCGTTCAGCGGATCACCAGCCGAGCGCAGTTGCACGATGAGCGTTTGTGAATCGTTGCTACTCTGACGCCCGTAGAAGTCGAGCTTGGTTGCGGTCCACGATACCGCATTGCTGGGTAGTCCCGAGAAGTACGCGGGATTGATTTGTTGAGCCGTAAAATGATTATCGTCGATTTGGAAAACGTTATCGCGCGAGGCGGCGCTGTTTGCTAACAGGATGGCCTCTGCCGATTCGCTCGTTGCCGTAAGATTCGTCGTTTTCGAGTTTTGGTCGAACGTAACGCTGAAGGCATAAACCGAGGTGAGCACGTCGACAGCGGTTCCACCGTTGAGTGTTTTGCGGAGGGGATCGCCCGGGGTGCCCGACCATTCGTAGCGAATTCTTTCGGCGGCGCCGTCGTTGTTGCGGTCGGCGACGACGAATTCAAGGATCTGAGGCGTTTGCTGGGTGATGATCGTCGCGTACCGCAGTTCATCGGAGATTAGATTCACCACGTCTTCGGTTTGGGCTCGCCGTGCCGCGGCGGTAGGAGCGTATGCAGTTTCGCGGGCGATGTACATCACCGAACCCAATCCCGCCAGCAAGAACGCACTGGCGACCATGGCGACCAGCAGCTCCATGAGCGTAAAGGCCGGGCGGCGAACGCGATGTAAGGCGAAAAGTTTCATAGATCAATTTATTGGAAGTGGAGTAGCGAAACAGCATCGACCGTGTCGCTATGGATCTGCTCGACAACGCCACGTGCGCTAGCTTCCTGGTACTTGTGCGGTTCGACCGCCCGAATGATTGCTCGTAATCGTTACGTCGCCGGTAACCCCGTTTAGCGTGACAATGCATTGGTGGGACTTGGCGGTGAGCGTGACGGTTCCGGCGCTCGACGGTGTGCCATAGCCATCGAACGAGATGGTGGAACTACCGGAAAAATTCGCCGTCGCACTATCGAGGGCGAACGGCTCTTTCGTCAGATCGACCGTGTATCCTGCGCCGGACTTGTCCAGACTCGTCGTATTCGAAAGCGTGTACGTGGAGCTTGTGAACTGCATGGATTGGGTAGCACTGGTGAGCCGCGCCTCGGTTCTCGCCAGTTCTAAATCTGATTTGACGCGCCTCGCGGCCGACTCGACTCGGTGAAACAGCAGCGAATCGAAAAAGGTCGGTACCGCGACCGCCGCCATGACTCCCATGATCAGCAGGACGATCACGACCTCGATCATGCTGAAGGCGCGGCAATGAAAATCGGTGCCGCGACGGGGGGTGCGCGGGTATCGCGGGAGATCCGTGCGACCGGGTTGGGCTTGTATCAGTTGCATCGTCGGCGCGGCTAAGTCGGGGTAGTGGCCGGCAGCTCGTTTGCTGACCGGTCTGCACAATGAAGAATAGCTCGCTGACGTGGATTCTCGCCCCGGTGTGCGTCGCGCCCGAAAAGTGATGCGCTTAGTTGCGCGTGGAGGCGACGGACCATGCTGGCTGCGCTGCCCACTGATAACGCGCGTAGGGATTATGTCGTTCGTCCCGTTCGACTGGAGTGCCGCTGTGTAGCAGGTTTAGAATTTCGGGGGGGTTGGCGCACGTTTATGTTTGCGCCCTACGCTTCTGATAGCAGCGGCCCCCGATTGCGCGGGACGTGCTATGGAACGTCTGGGTCGAAGTATTACGACTGCCTCGATACCGCGGCGTCTCTAGGGTCAAGAATTTTCAAGTCGGAAGTTTGGGAGACAGTCAAATGCGTAAGCAAAAGGGTTTTACACTGATCGAACTCGTGGTCGTGGTGATGATATTGGGCATTCTAGCAGCAGTTGCGGCGCCCAAGTTACTCGGCACGTCCACAACAGCGGCCGACAACGGACTCAAACAGTCGTTGTCGGTCGTTCGCGATGCCATTGAAAGGTACACAGCGGAGCACGGCGGATCATTGCCCGGCAGCGACGGCACCGAGGCCGGATTGAAAACTGATCTGTCAACCTATCTTCGCGTATTCCCAAAATGCCCGGTGGGAGTGGAAAACGATCAGGTCAAGATTATTGCAGGTCCTGCTGGCCCCATTACGGGAGATGCGAATCCATCGAAGTCGTGGGCTTACAATACGGCGGACGGTGGATTCATCTGTAACTGGAGTGCTAGCACTAAGAGCGACACATCCATCTCCTACGACTCGCTCTAAGCGTGCAGGATTCGGCGGGAGTTACAGTTCGGATATGCAGAATTGTGATAAAGAGCGTGCTTTATGCTCTGCTTGCGGATTAGGTTGAATATTCGGATTGCCACAAAGATTGGTTCTGAATGCAGCCGATAAGCAAGTTGGGTGACCGCGCTTGGTGCTCTTTGAGACGAGTTTGGGGCCACACGGCCGTGGCCAGTTGCGATCGGAATGGACAGATCAACCGTGTTGAAACAGAAGGCAAAAATCCTGGTATGCGAGGACAATGTGGCGCTGTTGGGCGTCATTAGTTTCAACCTCGTACGCGCAGGTTTCGAGGTCACGAGCGTCGGCAATGGACGAATGGCGCTCGATGCTTTGGAAAAGGGAAGTTTTGACCTTGTGCTATCTGATCAACAGATGCCCATGATGACGGGTATCCAGTTGTGCGAAAATCTTCGTCAGTTACCAGCACACCGGCGAACGCCATTCATCCTGTTGACTGCCAAATGCATGGAAATCCGCTTTGAACGTTTGCTCGAGAAATTAGAGGTGTCCGCGACGCTTCCTAAGCCGTTTAGTCCCAGTGAATTGATTAATTGCATTGAGGAGGCGCTCGCGGCGGGTTGCAACATGTAAGGACTCGGGTGAGTGAGTAAGGCGCTAGCGGCTATGAGAGGCGCAAGCCCTACTGCCAACGAACTCAATACAAACAACACTCTCTTGTGTGATAACAATGATCGGAATGGATTCCGATGTTTGCCAGCAAGTTGCAAGTACGATTACCGCGAAAGATCACCGCGTACTTCCTTTTCTTCGGTGTAGCCGCGCTGGTGTGGCTCAGCGTTGGCTCGATCTACATTGCGCATTCGGTGACGGAAAGTCGCTCGGAGAGCGCGTCGCTTCGACTGCTGGGCCGAGCATGCGATCGTTTCGTGTTGGCTTACCTGCGCGATAAGCGCGCTGACTTCCAGCCGTTACTGGCCGACATTCGTACGCAGAGTCGTGCGGATTATTGTTCGGTCGTCTCGGCAACGGGCGAGTATTTGGGCCACTCGAACGGCGGCTATCGCGGGAAGCCGGCGCCCGAAGACGGGAGCGTCACGGACCGCTGGGGCGAAATCGTCGAGGTGCAGTTTGTCAGTGACAGTGGCGCACATATTCACGAGTATCAAGCTCCACTGCAAGCGGGAACCAGCATAATTGGAACGATGCGTCTGGGCTTTTCCCAACCGACTTTGTGGGGCTACCTCACCGCGGGCGCTGAGTTTGCACCCTTGGCATTGATCGGCCCGGCCTTTTGCATGGCGATCGGCGCCGTACTGGTCGGCCGGCTCGTACGTCCGGTCTCTGATATCGAACAGCAGCTACACGAGGTCGCGACCAGCCCTTCGGTCGAAAGTTGCCAGCTGCGAGAAGTTCAAGGCATTGGAGCCGCCGTCATCGGTTGGAACCGGGTCATTCAGCAGCGGTCCAACGCGGGCCAGGCTGAATCCCTTCATCAGCGGATTCAGAAATCATTGGCGCAAGGCCGCCACAGCCGGCTGGATGCGGTTCTCAATAGCATTCCAGATGGAGTAGCTACGACCGACAATGAGGGCCGTCTGACATACACCAACTTGCCCATGTCGGTTCTTTTGGGTCTTCCCGATGTGGTTCGCGGCACCGACGGCGCGAGCGAGGCGGAGAACGCGCCCTTGATGATCGATCAATTAGTAAAGCGGTGGCATCTCTCGGACAAGGACCCACTGCTGTCGGACGATAACCGCGACCGGGCTGTCGTCACAGAGCTGACGCGCGACGAAAACGGCCAGCGCCGCGTCGCGCGGGTTGCCCGTCATCCTATTTGCATCGTAGAGGGCGGGAAACATGAGTGCCATGTGTGGACAGTGCGCGACGTAACCCAGCAAAAACTGGCTGAGGAAATGCGGGATCAATTTGTCGATACGGCGACGCACGAGCTGCGCACACCGTTGGCAAATATCAAGGCGTACGCGGAAACACTAGCACTGGCCGACGTGATCGACATCGAGCAACAGAAGCAGTTCCTCAACACAATCAATTCGGAGGCCACACGGCTGGCCCGATTTGTGGACGACCTCCTGAGCGTCAGCAGTATGGAGCTGGGTTCGCTCTCGCTCAACAAGCAAGTGACGGATCTGGGCCGGATGATGAATGAAGTGCTGGCAAAGATTCGGCCGCAGGTCGCGGAAAAGAGGCTTGCGCTTGAAGTGACACTGCCGGAAAAGATGCCGGAGCCGGAGCTCGATAAGGACAAGATCGCGACCGTTCTGGTCAACCTGCTCGGCAACGCCGTGAAGTACACGCCAGAGGAGGGCCGCGTGATTTTCCGCGTCAACGTCACCGATCAGCAGATCGAGATCAGTGTCGAAGACACGGGTGTGGGCATTGCGGAAGACGAATTGGGCAAGGTATTCGACAAGTTTTATCGCAGCAATGATCCGCGCGTGCAGCAGCAGACCGGTACCGGTTTGGGACTCGCCCTCGCGCAGGAAGTCGTGCGGTTGCACGGCGGACGAATCACTGTGGAAAGCGAGATTAACAAAGGCAGCACGTTTAGCGTGTCGCTGCCGCTTGGGTAGGAGTGTGGAGCAGGGAGCCCGAGCGTGGGTCAGAGAATTCTTATCCACGCTCGAAGCTCTTTGCTCCCGGGCTACTATGTTCGAGCATAAGTGCCAAGGTGCTGTCGACGTGATTGGCGGCGGCGATCGGATTTCCGGCGAGCATGTGGCCGAATTGGCTGCATTACTGGAGACACGCGTGGAGCGTGGATATCCGCAGATCGTGCTCGATTTGCAGGGAGTCGCCGTGATTGACAGCGCGGGATTGGAGCTACTGCTCGACTTTCAGGAGAAATGCCAGCGGCGAGGTGGCGCTTTGAAACTGGCGAACGCCAGCCCCTTGTGTCGCGAAGTGCTAAAGGCAACCGGGGTCGGTGCACGGTTTGAAACGTTTCGCGATTCGGGCGGTGCGGTGAGGAGCTTTGTGCAATGAATGCGTCGGCGATAGATGTGCAGCAATTGGCGGACGTCGATGCCGCCGGCGCTGCCATCGCGCGCGGCCGATCGGCGCCGGCCGAGCCAACGCCCGCCAACAGCCATTCCGGCGGCTCGCTGCGCCAGGGAAAGGCTAGTCTCGGCCAACAGTTGGTCGGCGCCGACATCATCACGCCTGAGCAACTCGACCAAGCGCTGGCCGAGGGCTCCCAAAAGGGATTGCGCCTCGGCGAAACGCTCGTCGAGATGGGCATGGTGCAGGAGGACGCCATCCTACCGTTCATCGAGGGGCACTTGGGTGTCCCCGCGACGCGATTGCGCGACGGGATGATCGACCCCGTCGCAGTTCGGCTGCTGCCGCGAAAGATCGCTGAACGACTCGACGCCGTCGCGCTATTCAAGGTGCGCGACACGATCTGCGTCGCCATGGCCGACCCTCAAAACCTGGAGCAGCTCGATGAAATTGAGCGCGTCACAGGTTTGCACGTTCGGCCCGTGTTCGCCTTCCGCAGCAGCATTCAGCGCACGCTACCGCGCTGCTACGAGGAGGGTTTCGAAGTCGATACCGTGACGG
>DASZZA010000580.1:0-5742 GCA_035545135.1 Lacipirellulaceae bacterium
AGTCGCCGACGAGGACATGCCCCTTCCAGCCGATGCTCCAAAGCCACCGCAAAAGCGGTCGCAAGAACTCAAAGGCGGCGTCGGCCGGCCAACTGGCGGCGAAAAGTTCGGCCTCAATTGGTAGTCGCAATCTACGGCGAAGCCTACCGCGCAAAGAATTAGCCCGGGGCGAATCGCCCAGGGCTACTACTTGGCAAAATGGCCCTGACAATAGTCGGCAAACAACGCCGCCGTCCTTCCTATACGACAATGCGTGATAACGCTTATCCCGCCTCTTGCTGGACTAGACTCGCCTCCGTCGTACTCTGACGGCTCTGGCCGAAAGCCCTGCGATTATCACCAATATCGCGGACGCCGGCTCAGGAACCGGCAAACCGACAATGCTATTTGCAGAGTCTGCGGTGAACGGCTGCAACACGCCCATGTCTTGCATCAGTTGTCCGCCACTGATGCCGCTCAACTCCATCGACATACTTACTGAGTTGGCGACGATCAACGGCGCGAGCGTGCCGCCGACAATTGTACCGTTGTCGATGTTAAAGAAAGCGCCCACCGGAAGCGGCCCACCCACCAACGCGCTGTTCGCCATATTCACATCGAGCAGCTTAACGTTCGCGTTGTCGTAGATCTGAAAGTTGCCGCCCGTAAAATTCTGCGTTAACACTCCGGCTGTTACGGTCGCTGCACCAACGGGAGTTGCACTATGTAGTGAGAACGACCCTGAAACCGACGGCATGAACGAAAGAAAGTCCGTAAACAAAACGTTGCTGTCTTGATCGCCGGTTGTAGCACCATTTCCGTCGTCGATCGTCGAAAGCAGCCCGCCCGCGTACACGACATCGGGGTTGGCGTCACTCAGATCCAGTTTGATAATGGTTCCGCCCTGGGAACTTTGGGATGCGAGAAAAACGACCGCCAGCGCGCCAATAAAACCTTGAATGTAATTCTTCATCATTAGCACCTTTGATTTCTATTCACCGGCGCCCCTAGTGGGATGGTCGAATCGCCCACCAAAACATCGGGCACGAAACGTCCCCGCCACCTTCACACATATACTGCCTCTTCGAATCCCACGGCACACTATCCCTCTTTTGTAGCAATTGGCACACTGGTATGCAAGTTTTCGGGAAGCGAAAAATCGGTAAATTCGCTTCCATTTTAGCGTCACTTTGGCGGACAAGCGTTGGCCGGTTTCAGCCGCTCCGTCTATACTTCCCGTTCCGGTAATGCGCGAACCTGCTCGCCCTTACCGGGCACACCAGAGGAAGATTCCCACCATAAATCCCGCCAATTCAGGATAGCCTTCCTCTATTGCTTTGCTCCGGTCGTTCGAAATCCTCGGAAATTACAGCCGTACCTTGCTCCGTCCCAAACCTATGCTTGCCGTAATCCTGCCAGATGGCAGCTGCAAACACTTCGATCACCCCGTTTCGGCCTACGATGTCGCCGCCGAAATCGGTCCCGGGTTAGGCAAAGCTGCCATCTTGGCAGAAGTTGATGGCTGGCAAGTCGATTTGCACAGTCCTCTGCCACGAGAAGGTCAAATCCACCTTCGCCTGCTGACCAAAAAGGATCCGGAAGCCCTGGCGGTCATGCGACACAGTGCGGCCCACGTCATGGCCCAGGCCGTGATGAGGCTCTTCAAAGGCGTGCAACTGGCGTTCGGTCCAACCATTGGCACCGGATTCTACTACGATTTCCGACTCGATCATCCTTTGTCCGAAGAAGATTTCCCGCGCATCGAGGCCGAGATGCAAAAGATCATCAAGGCCAACGAACGTTTCGAGCGCCTCGAAATGCCGCGTGAGGAAGCGCTTGAACTGTGTCGCGAGCTGCACCAGGACTTCAAGATCGAACACATCCAAACCGGTCTAGCCGACGAGAAAACCTTGAGCTTCTACCGCCAAGGCGAGTTCATCGACCTCTGCCGCGGTAAACATATTCCCAGTACATCCCACATCGGCAGTGCGTTCAAGCTGCTCTCCGTCGCCGGCGCGTACTGGAAGGGCGACGCCTCGCGCGAACAGCTCCAACGACTCTACGCTACCGCATTCTTCGACAAGAAAGACCTGGACGCCTATCTCGAACAACTTGCCGAAGCCAAACGCCGCGACCACCGCGTACTCGGCAAGCAGCTCGAGCTATTCACCATTAATCAAACCGTCGGCTCCGGCCTGATCCTCTGGCTCCCCAAAGGCGCGAGCATCCGTCAGACGCTCGAAGACTACATCCGTAGCGAACTGCGTAAGCGCGGCTATGAAACCGTCTACACGCCCAACATCGCCCACGTCGAGCTCTACAAAATCTCGGGCCACTATCCCTACTACAGCGATAGTCAGTTCCCGCCCATCGAATTCAAGGACGGCGAGCAGTTCCTCCTCAAGCCGATGAATTGCCCACACCACGTGATGATCTACCAGTCCAAACCGCGCAGCTATCGCGATCTGCCCGTGCGGCTGGCCGAATTCGGCACCGTTTATCGTTTCGAGCAGTCGGGCGAGCTCTCGGGCATGACTCGCGTCCGCGGCTTCACGCAGGACGACGCCCACATCTTCTGCACGGAAGAACAAGTGGCCGACGAATTCCGCAACTGCCTCGAAATGACACAAACGGTGCTTGCCGCCCTCGGCATGAACGAATACCGCGTACGTCTCGGCTTCCGCGATCCAACGAGCGGCAAATACGTCGGCGATGATGCTGTCTGGAAACGGGCCGAAGCTGCCCTGAAATCCGTGTGCGAATCAATGGACCTGCCCGATATGTCGATCGAGCCGGGCGAAGCCGCCTTCTATGGCCCGAAGGCCGACTTCGTCGTCACCGACTGCATCGGCCGCGAATGGCAGCTCGGCACCGTCCAGCTCGACTACAACTTGCCCAGCAAAGAACGTTTCGCGTTGGAATACATCGGGGCCGACAACCAGCCGCACCAGCCCGTGATGATCCACCGCGCTCCGCTCGGTTCACTTGAGCGGTTCGTCGGCGTGCTAATTGAGCATTTTGCCGGCGCATTCCCGCTCTGGCTCGCGCCCGAACAGGTCCGCGTCCTCACCGTCAGCGAAAAGTCCGATGCCTACGGCCGCGAAGTCGAAAAACGCCTGCACGAAGCGGGCCTGCGCGGTACCGGTGACTACCGCGGAGCCAAGCTGAATGCCAAAATCCGTGACGCCCAGGTGCAGCTCATCCCCTACATGTTTGTCGTCGGTGAGCGCGATCGCGATGCCGGCACCGTCGCGATCCGCGATCGACTCGAAGGAGACCTGAAAGAACCCTTCACCGTCGATGCCGCAATTGCTAAGCTCCGCGACGAAATCGCTGCCAAAACAGTCCGCCAAGTGGCCAAGTCCCAGCCTGCCAGCCTTGCCGACCACGGCGCCAAAAACGAATATTAAAATTGCAAAAGCTGCCGCAATATTCGTGCTATAGTTGACGAATCCCCGCGGCGCAGAGAAGATTTTGATGTTAGATGGTGGATAGTTGTTAGTTGATAGTCGCGACGAAGCTGTAATGATCGACAACTATCAACAAATCCACTATCAACTATCGACGAACAGTCACCGCCAACCCCAATAGGAGACTCTGCCATCGCCCTCGATCGTAAAGCTCAACGGATCAACGAGCAGATCCGCATCTCACCGGTCCGCGTGATCGGACATGAAGGAGAAGTGCTCGGCGTTCTCGAAACCGTAGACGCACTCGCCCGTGCCCGCGAAGTGGGCCTCGATCTCGTCGAGGTCGCCCCGCAGGAGAAGCCGCCCGTTTGCCGCATCATGGATTACGGCAAATTCAAGTACCAGCAGAAAAAGCGGCAGCACAAGGGCCACACCCACCACAGCAAAAACAAAGAGCTCCGGGTGCGTCCCAAAATTGGCGACCACGACCTCATGACCAAGGTCAACCGCGCCAAAGAGTTCCTGGCCGAGAAGGACAAGGTCGTCTTCAGTGTCATCTTCCGTGGCCGCGAAAACGCCCACGTCGACGAGGGCTACAAGCTCGTCCAGCGACTGCAAAAGGAACTGGAAGAAGTGGCCAAGCTCGAACAATCGCCCCAAATGCACGGCCGCCGGATTGTGGTGATCTTCGCGCCGAAGTGAATCTCCGCGCCGCATGCTCGATTTCGGTGTGAACCCTGCGCCGGACTGCGCGGTCTGCGTGAGTAAGCATGTAACACGAAAGATCGGCCACCCCACATGACGAAAATCGCGCTGGTAAGTCTTGCCGAAGCACTCGCAAAAGGTCCGCCTCCGCCGGGCAACCTGGCGGTTCCCATTTTCGCGCATGGTTCCATGGTGGCTGAGCTTTACACCCCGAAGGGCCACGATCCTCAAACTGCGCACACGCGTGACGAGATTTATTTGATCGCTCGGGGCACCGGGTTGTTCTTTGATGGCCAAACTCGCCATAACGTTAGTCAAGGTTCATTCATTTTCGTTGCGGCGGGCCAACCACACCGCTTTGAATCCTTCTCCGATGACTTCACGGCTTGGGTCTTTTTCTATGGTCTTGAAGGCGGCGAGTCGGGCACTTAAAACCCGCAATCCCCCTTTCCGGCTGGGAATTCCGGCGGTAAAATACTCGATTCTCCCAATCCGAGATTCGTCCCATGCCCAAGCAAAAAACACACAAAGGCACGAAGAAGCGATTCCGCCTTACGGCCAAAGGGAAGATCAAACACCGCCCGGCCGGCACGAGCCACCTCGCGGCGCGCAAGGACCAAAAACGCATCCGCAAACTCCGCGGCAGCGACGTCCTCGAGCCCGCCTTCGCCAAAAACATCAAACGCGCCCTGGCCGGCAACAGCTACTAACCCATTTAGGCCCAGCCATTCCATTTGGCCTCCGTTCATTGACCGGGGCTAAATACACGACAACAAATCACAATCCGAACAAGCCCGCCGGGCACAAAATAACACCCAACGCACTTTACCGCAGCGGGGGCCTGGGCGAGCGATAGCACGAAGGGTTCCTTCAATGCGAACCACCGTTGGGCCGGCGCGCCGGCGCAAAAAGAACCGGCTCTTTCAAAAAGCCAAAGGCTACGTCGGCGGACGCCGACGCCTCCTCCGTACCGTCAAAGAAAACCTTGTGCGGGCCGAGGCCTTCGCCTTCCGCGACCGCCGCGGCCGCAAACGCGAATTCCGCAAGCTGTGGATCATCCGCATCAATGCCGCCTGCCGCGAGCGCGGCCTCCGCTACAGCGAGTTCATCAACGGCCTCAACAAGGCCAGCATCGAACTCGACCGCAAGAGCCTGTCGGAGCTGGCGATCTTCGACCCCGCCGCATTCGACGCCATCGTCGAAAAAGCCAAAGCCGCCATCGCGTAGCGTACCGGTGAAACGACGCGCGGCGAAGTCTATCCAAACCGCGACCTCGGTCGTGGTATATGCAATTGCGATGTCGCCCTTGCACGCCCCCACGTGGTAAATTGGTGCCAACATTTGTCACTTACCCCGCGAACCGCGTCGTCCTTAGCCGGCGAACTACGTTCGCCGGAATCCGGACGGCGTAGCCGTCCGGCTATTCGCTCCACATTGAGCGAGCGCTCAACCGTCCCCAATGCCTGACGAACTCCTCCTCAACGAACCCGCCTACGCCGTCTGGCAAACGATTTACAATGCCGGACACACTGGCATGGAGATTTCCGAAATCGTTGAGCAAACGGGATCGCATCAGTCCCAGGTAGCAGCGACAGTCGCGGAGGCTGCGGCTCAGTCGTTCTTCAATATCGAAGAACGCGAACATGAG
>DASZZA010000581.1:0-3648 GCA_035545135.1 Lacipirellulaceae bacterium
GAGCGTCTTTACGTCACCGGCGGACGTACCCCGGCTTGGAGTTATATTCCCTAGTCTGGCGGTGATTGTACCCACGTCTACAGTCGGGTGCGTCAGTATTAAATTCACCGAATATTTGAAGCCGAATGCCACGTGGCATACTCCTTGTGCGACTGTTAACAGGATGTCCTCCTAAAGCGCGAATGCCCATCCCCATTCTGCAAGTTCGGCGAGGCCCCAGCCAAGAGCGCCACCCACCAGACCGCACGCAGCGTAGTCCTGCCACGGGCCTAAATTGCGAGCCGTTCCATCGGGGTCCGTAACGATTATATCGCCTCCGGGCGAGACTCCCACCCACGAACCGGGTCCAACGCCTTCGTCGCGCAATCGCTTTTTTATGTCGTGAACCTTGTCTCTGGTTTCGGGGCACTTATCGATCGGTTTGGTTCCGGGCGGTAGCTGCTTCGGAGGAACTCCGGGTCGATACTGTGAACTGCCGCTGGGGCCTGGGGGTACGCCAATAGGATACGGCGTATAAGGAGGGCCTTCAGGAAAACCGTCACCAAATGGGTCTAAACCCGTCGGGTCGGTTGCGTTCGTCGGGGAGTTGCCGGCGTAGCGGTACAGGTTCGCATCGCCGCCGGCGAAGCCGGTGGGGTCTTCGCTGAGGAAGCGGCCGGTCTGGGGATCATACCAGCGGTTGAGGTTGTTTTGCAGGCCGGTGGCTGTGTCGAACCAGCGGCCAGTGTAGCCGAAGGCTTCGTCGAATACGCTGATGCCGCTGGGACGGTGGGTCGAAGCGGCGGTAGATTCGGCGTGGCCGCACGGCGCTAAGTCGGTGGGTGAGAAGTTTTGGGCTCTGCGCAAACTTTGCCGCTGCTTCCGCATCGAACGGTTATGCGGCGTGTGCTTTTTATAACGAAAAAGAGCAAAGTACGGATTCTGCCGCTACCGATCTTGAAAGAGACTTTAACGGTCGGGCGAGGGAATTATGCGGCTATGGCTGCTCGCCGAGTCGCAAGGAACGCATGCAGCGCGCATGTAGCGGCGCGAAAGCGTCCGGCCATCGCTTTAGAGGGGGGAATCTCGGATGAAGTTTCACATCCATTTGGCGGCTGCGCTATGTTGCACAGTTGCCGTCACCGCTAGTAGCGTTGCACGGGCGCAATCGCAGTCGCAGCGCAGCATGGTTCACAATGGGGCCACGCCCGCGCCCGAAGAGTTGCCGGCCGGGCAGATGCGAGCTGGCCAGATGTCAGGG
Organism: Lacipirellulaceae bacterium; assembly: GCA_035545135.1. GTDB lineage: Bacteria > Planctomycetota > Planctomycetia > Pirellulales > Lacipirellulaceae > JABDGM01. The sequence continues at coordinate 1,241 of DASZZA010000581.1, forward strand.
GGGCAAATGGGCCCCGATGGCCAAGCGTATTATCCGGGCGGGCCCGGCAGTATGGATTTCTCACCGAACGGCTACTATCCGGATGGCTGTGCCGACGGCAATTGCGACGGCAACTTCTGTGGTGACGGTTGCTGCGATGCACCCAGCTGCGGTTCAGATTGTTGCGGCGATGGTTGGGGAAACTGCTGCGGCTTCCGCGGCGGTCAGTTCTACTTTACGGCCGACTACCTCAATGTTCGCGCGAGTTTTAGCGAGGCGACCGCCAAGGTTGTCGAAAACCTTGCCGCCGGCACCGATGATTTCGTGCCGCTCGACTTTGGCTTCAACTCGTCGTATCGGTTCGGCGGTGGATACCGGCTCTGCTGCTGCGGTGAGGAAATCCGCTTTTTGTACACGCGCATGACGAGCGACGCGTTCGATACGGCAGAGAATGGCGACATCGTGCCGATCGAAGCGTCTCCACCGCCAGGTGGCATTACCGACATTAGTTCCGGCGTCTCAGCAAACACGTACGATGTCGAATGGGCCAAGACGATACCGCTCGGCGGATGCTGCTGCGATTCTTGCAGCTCGCCCTGCGGCAATGGCTGCCAGGACGGCTGCTGCAACACGTGCGGCAGCCGCTGCTGTCCCGCTTGGGATATTACTTGGTCGGGCGGGTTCCGTTGGGGAGACGTGAAATGGGGCCGCTCGTTCGTAGCGCAAGATAGCACCGACGTCACGGTCACGGATGGCGAGTCGGCAATGACATTCCGGGGCGGCGGTTTGCGGACTGGTCTGGAGGGTCGCCGCTACTTCGGCAAAGATGGCTGGCTCAGTTTGTATGCGAAAGGCGATTTGTCGCTACTGTTCGGACGAGTCAACGTTGTGACGCAGCGTTCGACCTTTGATCCATCCGCGCCGACTGTTCCTACCACATCCAACACGCAAACATTTCACAACCAGCAAATCATCCCGGTTACGGAAATCGAAGCCGGTGTGACAGGGCAGGTTACGTGCCATGCGGCGCTCACCGCCGGCTACCTGATGGCGGCGTGGCATGATCTTGGCTTCCGGGACCAGGACCAGTTGAACACGTTGTTGCCGATTAGTTACGACGACGCCAACATTCTGGGTTTCAATGGCTTCTTCGCCCGACTGGAGTATGCGTTCTAGCGACGACCATCGTCTTCGCCGGGTCGGCATCCGAACGGTTGCCGGCCCTTTTTCGTTGGCGCGGTGGGGCAGAGGTTCCTGTCTGCTCGCCATCTGTATCATCAATCAGCGAGGACGGTCGATCTCACGGCGCGCTTAACCGACTAGTGCGACGCAAAGAAACGCTCGCGACGAGCGCGGCGTTGGGCACGAAGGCGCGCCCGGCGCTTGATCTCGCTGGGCTTTTCGTAGAATTCGCGCACACGCATTTCCTTTTTGATACCGCTTCGCTCAACCAGCTTGCGAAAACGGCGAACGGCTTCTTGGGCCGATTCCTTGTCACGGAGAGTCAGTTTAACCACATGTCCTCCTGTTAGATGATTCGTTCAATGTAATAACCACCCGGAGCGAATTCCAGGTGGGACCCATCATTTTAGACAACGCATTCATCGGTTGTCTATGGCATTGCGATGCAGGTAGTGTCCTAATTTCGATTTCTATTTAGGCTCACCCCATTCGTGGCCCTTTAGCCATGTCCAGGCATCGTTTGGTGCTAGGCCCCAATAGCTTTGAGGGCTATCGATTCTTGCGACAAGCATGGTTGTGACGCTGAGCGCTGGAACGGACTTGGTGACGAATTCCCAAAGAAACTTGGCAGTGTGTACCTTGTCAGTCTGAACGATCCAAAAGTCATCAATCCAATGCCAATAATCGTACTGCGCGCTTGCAATGGCGCGGGTAACAGCATCTGCCAGCGGTTTCTGAATTGAATCGCAGCTAATAATAAACTTAGCCATTTTGCTCCTCCGCTGCGTCATGGCGAGGGAGCAGCTTCGGCATGTCGCCGGCTTCGACCAGTCCAACTACGTTGTCACCTTTGGCGCTATGTTCAATTGCCATTTTGGTTATGTTGTATTTCTCCGATCTCAGAGCATCGGGATGGTAGATCGCGAAAAACCAGTAGAGTCCCACAAAACTTAATACGACAATGGCGGCGAGGATCGTAAGAAACACCAGCGCCCAAGAGTTGGGAGCTATTCGCACAACCGCGATGACGGCAGTGAGCAACGCGCCGATCACCCAACCAGCGGGAGTTACGGCCGTCGATTTTGAGGCGCGTATTTTGGCATGTTCCAAGAATTGCTGAATAATATCGGTCATGCCGTAATCATAGCAACAACGTTATTAAAGGTGGATAGGATTATCCATTGTTCACATGGCGGGCGCAGACCTCGCCGAATAGATCATCGAAATTCCAAAGCTTCCGAGCTACA
>DASZZA010000582.1:0-7047 GCA_035545135.1 Lacipirellulaceae bacterium
ATGGTAATGATGCACGCCATGTCCGGGCGGCGGCATGGGGCCACGATAACCGACCGTCGCACCCGATGTAAACGAATTCTTGCCCTGCCGGGCCACGACGGGTTTCGCCAGTTTCGCCTCGTTCGTCTTCACTCCTTCCGGCAGTCCGGAAACGTCGGCCGGGATGCCGTAGATCACCCAGTGAACCCATGGCTCAGCCGACGGCGCATCCGGATCGTCGCAAATGAGCGCGAACTCTTTCGTATTCGGAGGCGCCGCACTCCACGCGAGCGGCGGCGAAGCATCGTCCCCTTCGCCCGTATACTTCCGCGGGATTGGTGCACCACGTTTAAATGCTGAAGAGGTTAGTTCGAATTTCATCGCGATTGCTCCCTTAGGTTCCGTTGTAGACTCCTTGTGGTCGTCGGGAACTTCAATCCGCTGCGAAGACGGTGCCGATTCGAGTGTGCCCCGGCACCCCAGGCTCAAACCGATGCAAACCAAGCCAAAAAATCGGGCAATGGTATGACAGTTGGTCATGTTGCGGCCCTTGGCATTGTTGTGTCACACGCGCAGCATATACCCAATAATACTCGTTGGGTAGAACTGCTTTTGCAACTCCGTCCTCAGCCGAGAGAGCTGCGGCTGAGCAGCATCTCCATGCCTTGGGTTCGCCGGGCGGTTGGTCCCGACCAACAAGTCGCGAACTGCCGCTATTCCTGCGGAAGTGCTGAGAAATCGCTCTGGCCACGGCCATCCACCTCTGCTACAGTCACTGGCCTTCAAAATGTCGGCGGTTCGCCGCTAGCGAACGCCGCAGTCTTTCCAATCGGCGCTTGGCATCCGGGCAACGCACGAAGCGTTGTGACGTCGCAAGTTTTGATCTTTGCCGCGCTAACTCTGGAGCTGGTTCAGCAGGTGCCATGTTCAAGGAAGAACTTCCGCGCACGGTCCACGACGAGTTGGACCGTTGCGGCTTAAACGGTGTCCCGATTCTGTTGTGCGCCCATAGCGAATTGTCGCTCTCGGGTCGACCGGAGCGCCATTGGATTGTTGCCACCCGCGACAACGTGGCCGCGGTGCGGGAGGCCGATCATCCCGCTATTGCAACACACGTTCCCGTGACCGAGGTACGCGAGTTCCGCACGCAATCCACGGTCGGTTCCGGTTTCTTGCAAGCTTATGTAGACGACTATTGGGTCGACCTCGCACGGTTTCCCAATACCGAGGCCGACCGATTCAGCCGGCTGGCCCGCTATCTGGAGGATCTGCGTACCGACGGCGATGTTCATGTTGAACCCGACGCCACTCCGAAGGTTACTCATTGCCCCAAATGTGGCCAGCGGTTGCCGGTGGTCGGTGAAGCGTGCCCGCGGTGCATTCCTCGGAAGGCGGTCCTAGCCCGGCTATTCCAAATGTTGTGGCCGTATCGAGCAACTGCGCTCGTCATGTGCGGCCTCATGCTTGTAGCAGTGGCCGCAGAACTTACGCCGCCGAAGCTGCAGCAATACCTGGTCGACCACATTTTGAAAGGCGGACAGGCGGTGCCGGATCCGAAAAGCCTATTCACGGCTTTACTCGCGGTCGTGTCTGCGTTGGCAGCAGCCCGATTCGCGTTGAGTGCCGTGAACTTCGCCAAAGGTCGCATGGCCACGCGTGTAGGCGTAGCGCTCACCTACGATTTTCGAGCCCGGTTGGTCGAGAAGCTCCACTCGCTCGGGTTGGATTACTACGATCGCCATCAGGTCGGTTCGATCACGAGCCGCGTGGCGTACGACAGCGAAGTCATTCAAAGCCTCCTGCAGCAGATCACCGGCGGTTTCCTTCTACAAATTGTACAGGTGACCGCTGTCGGTGTGATGCTCTTTACGCTGAACCCCAAGCTCGCCGTCTTCACGCTCATACCCGCGCCGCTCGTGATCGGCGGCAGCTGGTTCTTCTGGAAGCACGTCCATCCAAAGCACTACCGCTACTGGGACTCCAGCAGCAAACAGGCCGGTATGCTCACGGGCATGTTATCAGGCATCCGCGTAGTGAAAGCGTTCGCCCAGGAAGGTCGCGAATATGAGCGCTTCAATCGCATCAGCGGCTACTTGCGCGATTGCCGATTGAAAGTGGATTATTCCACCGTCGCCTTTTCGGCAACCATGCAACTCATTTTCAGCCTGGGCGGTCTGATTGTCTGGTACATCGGAGGCCACGACGTGCTGGCCGGCACCATGACGCTCGGCTCACTCATGGCGTTCCTCGCGTACCTCGCCATGTTCTACACGCCGCTCGCCACGCTGTCGCAATTCACCACCTGGCTTACCAACTTTCTCACCGGCTGCCAACGCGTCTTCGAGCTCTTGGACACGCCCACCGAAGTGATGGAACCGTCAAACCCAGTGGAATTACCAACCGGTGCAGACTCGCTTAGCGTCGGCGGCAACGCAGAATCTATCACCGCGAAACTCGGCATTGCCCACCACGCCGACCGCCCGCGCGGCCACATCCGCTTCGATCACGTTACCTTCGGCTACGAGCGCCACCAACCGGTGCTGCGCGACGTCGATTTCGAAATCTTTCCCGGCGAAACCATCGGCGTTGTCGGGCGCAGTGGGAGCGGTAAGACGACGCTCATCAATTTGCTCTGTCGGTTTTATGACGTGTGCGAAGGCCGCGTGCTCGTCGGCGGCGTCGACGTGCGGCAGCTCGCCTCGCACCAATTGCGCCAACACATCGGAGTCGTACTGCAGGAGCCGTTCTTATTTCGCGGAACCATTTTGGACAATCTCGTCTACGGCCTGCCCACCAGTACGCCGGAACAAGCCATCGCCGCCGCCAAAGCGGCCCAGGCGCACGATTTCATCCTCAACTCGTCGCTCGGCTACGATACATGGCTGGGCGAACGCGGCGCCGGCCTCTCCGGCGGCGAACGGCAACGAATGTCAATCGCCCGGGCCATCCTCTATGATCCGCCGATCCTCGTGCTCGACGAAGCCACCAGCAACGTCGATGCCGAAAGCGAGCAGCACATTCAACAAGCCCTCCGCGCCCTTACCGAAAACCGCACCACTATCGCCATCGCGCACCGCCTCTCCACGCTTCGTGAGGCCGATCGCATTTTAGTCTTCGACCGCGGCCGGCTGATCGAACAGGGCAGCCACGAGGAGCTTCTTGCGCGCGGCGGACAGTACGCCAATCTCGTGCGACTGCAAGGCGATTCCCGACAACCTAGCGTCGGCGGCAACGCCGAATCTATTACCGATAAATGGGGCGCTACCACCGACGCTATCGACTTCGCCCATCTGTCGCCCCGATGGCTCACGTCTTCCGACGCAACCATTCACATGAACACGCGTGGCGCGTTCGAGGTTCGCTTAAAACGCGGCGACTCATATCGCGGCGTCTTCGCCGTCAACCTGTTTCCCGCCACCAACCCCAATGACTACATCAGCCTTCGCATCTGGAATCGCGACGGTAACGAGCAGGAAATCGGCATCCTTCGGCACCTCGGCGATTGGCCGATGGAGTCGCAGATTCTCGTTCGCGCCGCCCTCGAACGCCGCTACTGGCTGCAAACGATTACGGGAGTCGACCACATCGAGATGGAACTCGGCCACCTCACGCTCGACGTTCGCACGCTCCACGGCCCGCGCCGCTTCACCATGCGCTGGAGCCAAACCCAAGTCCAAGATTTCGGCGAACGCGGCAAGATCCTGCTCGACCTGGACGACAACCGCTACCTCGTGCCGGATGTCGAAGCGCTGCCGTTGAAGGAACAGGAATTGTTCTTGAGGTACGTGTATTGGTAGTGGACGGTGAAGAAGTTAGCGCGCCAACCGAATACCCGAAAACTGCCAACGAGCGCTTGCCGGAAAGAAATTGCGATAGGTGCGACGAATGTGATCGCTCGGAGTCGCGCACGAACCGCCTCGGAGAACATACTGATTGCACATGAACTTGCCGTTGTACTCGCCGAGCGCGCCCTCCGCCGGTTGGTAACCCGAATACGGTGCGTAAGAACTCGTTGTCCATTCCCACACGTCGCCGAACATTTGCGCTAGTTGCGGTCGAGCCGCCGGCGCAACCGACGGATGAAGCACTCTCTTCTGCTCGAGAAGCAAATCCACAAAATTCCCAGACACCGGTACTTGGGCGCTAGCGACTTCCCACTCAGCTTCCGTCGGAATCCTGGCGCCGCGCCAACGCGCGTATGCATCCGCCTCAAAATAATTCACGTGGCAAAGCGGCCGTTGCTGGTCGAGCCGAACTAAGCCCGCAAGCGTGAATTCGCGCCACTCTTCGTCGACCAGGTGCCAATACAGCGGCGCCTGCCAATGGTGTTCGCAAACGTTCGACCAGCCTTCCGAGAGCCAAAGCTCCGGCCGCCGATATCCGCCGTCGGCCATGAATTCCAAATATTCGCCGCATGTGACAAGTCGCTCGGCCAGCTGAAATGCGTCTAAGAATACGCGGTGTCTCGGCGATTCATTGTCGTAAGCGAAATTATTGCCCGAATGTCCGATCCAATAGATTCCCTCGTCAAAGCGACGCCAACCTTCCCCGTTGCCGATCGATGAGACACCCGAACCCGCCGTGCTGCCTTGTCGATAGACCGGCCACAGCGGATTGCACGAAAAGACGTGCTTGATATCTGTCAACATTAGTTCTTGATGCTGTTGCTCGTGGTTCAGTCCCAGTTCGACAATCGTCTGCAGGTCTTCATCCGCAAAAAAGCGATCGCCTGTCAACAGCCGGCGCATGCGTTCGTCGACCGCATCGCGGTAGGCCCTCACCTCCCCCACGGTCGGTCGCGACAGCAACCCGCGACGTGCACGCGGAAACTGCGCGCCCACTGCGTTGTAATACGAATTGAAAAGGTAGCTGAAGTTGTCTTTCAAAGTCCGAAAGCCGTCGACCTTGGAAAGAACGAACGTTTCGAAAAACCATGTTGTATGCGCCAAGTGCCATCGCGTGGGGCTCACGTCCGCCATCGACTGAATGCAGCAGTCCTCTGGCTCCAGAGTTTCGCACAGCGTGCTGCTGAGTTGTCGCACGCGCTCATACCTGTCCGCAAATGTCAGCGATGTTTTGGCTGTGTCGCGATCAACCGTCGTAGCCATAGCGATTGCTCCGCCAAAGGCGCTGGAGTCTCTCGTCTGGGAGGGCGGGGCTCCCGCCGAGCCGCGCGAGCGCGAAATCAACCTCGGCAGAAGCCTCGCCTTTAGAAATTGAATTGACTCCAGCCGTCGCGAGATGCGCCCCTATTGAGACTCATGGACAAAATAAAGTACGCCAAAGTACGACCTATCGTCCGTCCACCACCGCTCAAGCTTTAATCCTGCCTCACTGGCCAGTCGCGAAAATCGGTCAATCGTGTACTTGTGCGAGTACTCGGTATGGATGGGCTCTTTGGCCTCGAATTCAAACGTGCGGTTGTTGATGCGAACCTTCTGGTTATGCTTGCTCACCAGCCGAAGGTCGACGCGATGGAACCGCGTATCATAGAACGCGCGATGTTCGAACCGGTCGAGATTGAATGTCGCGCCCAACTCCCGGTTCATTCGCATTAGTAAATTGAGGTTAAATTCCGCGGTCACTCCGGCCGCGTCGTTATAGGCTCGTTCGATGATGGTCGGTTCCTTCACAAGGTCGATGCCGATCAAAAGTCCGCCTCCAGGCCCGCTCAATTTCGAAATGCGATGCAGCAACTGTACGGCTGCGGTCGGCTCGAAGTTTCCAATCGTCGAACCTGGGAAGTACACCACCCGTCGGCCGCCGGTGTCCCAAACGCGAGGCAGGCGAATTCCCGTCGTAAAGTCGGCGCATATCGGCCGAATCGTCACATGGCCGAAGTCGCGATGCAGCCTTCGCACGGTGTTCATCAGGTGCTCCCGCGATATATCGACCGGCACGTACATTTCCTGCTTTCGCAGATGCTGGAGCAAATAGCGAGTTTTCAAGCTGCTGCCGCTGCCAAACTCGATCAGTATCACCTGCTCACCCAGCACGTCGACGATGTCGTCAATGTGCTGCAGCATGATCTGCCGCTCCGTGCGAGTCAGGTAATACTCGGGCTGCGCGCAAATCGCGTCGAACAACATCGATCCGCGGCGATCGTAAAAGTATTTGCACGGCAGTCGCTTCGGTCTCTGCGATAGACCGGCCAGTACGTCGTTCCGGAACTCCGCACGCGTTGGTCGGACCGCGAGCATCGTGGTCGGAGAAAGCACCGTCATAATTATTCTCGCAGAAGTGTGTCGCGGCAGTTGTTCGCATACGAACGTCACACCGCCACGCCTGTGTGCAAGTGATATTCCACAACGAGCCGCCGTATCCGCGCGGCCCGGTGAGCGACGACAGTTCGGGCGCGCTCTATGGCGGGCTGTGCGAGATCGTGCCGGACGCCAGTATCGGACTCGGGATCCCGTTCGGCGTCGTGCTATGGGTGTTCGGCGACGAACTCGCAGTTCCTTTATTACGCTTCGGATCGTCGCCGTTCAAAACGCCGCTCCCAACTCAAATCGATGCGCTCGCCGCGCATGTGGTCTATGGCATCACGGCCGACGGCGTGCGCCGCAATCTACGGGCGGGGATGCGGTCGCATTGCGAAGAGTGAAACGGCGGCTTACGTCATATCCCGTACTCCAATCAGGCGTATTGCACCAGCTTCACGGGAATCATTCGCGCGCGGCGAGTGCGCTCAAAGCTCGCCCGCTGATCTATTTGAATTTGAATCGTTCCGCTGTAAACTCACAATAGACTGTCTCGAGGAGAAGTCATCATGAGAAATGAGTTCACTGCCATAATTGAGCGCGACCAAGACTGGTACATTGCTTACTGTCCGGAAGTGCCCGGCGCCAACGGCCAAGGCACCACGAACCAGGAATCGCTAACAAGTTTGCGCGACGCCAACGCTTTAATTCTAGAGGACCGTCGCGAAGAGGGGTTGCGCGGAGTGCCGATCGATGCTGAGCAAGAGGTCTTGGTTGTGGAATGAAACGGACAGCCTTGTTGCGACACCTACGGCGGCACGGCTGCCGGCTCAAGCGTAAAGGCCGGTCCCACTCACTATGGACAAAC
>DASZZA010000583.1:0-3388 GCA_035545135.1 Lacipirellulaceae bacterium
AGGCTTTGTGGACGAACGAGCACGGCAAAGCTCTGCCACGACATCGGCCTGCTCTTCGGCGTCGACGGGGCCAAGCGCGCGCATAGCCCGCCGGATCGCCGCCGCCTCGTCGGCCGAGAGTTGCCCCAGCATCATCGCGGCGGTATCCGTGTCCAGACTACGCAGAAACACTGCCGCCTTTCGCAAGTTTGCATCAATCGTCGCCATTGCAGTTTCGCCCGCCACAGAATTGGCCATTGCCCAAACACTTCAACTACTCACTTACTCACCTTCGCACAAATTCCCATCACCCGGCCTTCGAAATCCACGATCGGAGAATATCTGCCGCCGCATTCGGATCCTCTCGAACGATATCCACGAGATCGTCCTTCACCGAACTGCCTTTCTTCAGCCGCAATTTCGGGCGGTCGAGCTCTTCCTCGCCGTTCGCTGGGGCGCTGTCCTCCGGCTCTTCGGCATGCAGCGTGAGCGTCGAACCTGGCGCTGGAGCCGACGCGCTCGATGGACCGCTCGGCGCGCCTTTGACGACCGATCGCAATACCAACAGACTGAACACCGCGACACCCAGCATCGCGAGCGTGCTCCAATAACGTCCCGTCCACGCGACAGCCTGGCTCGCCATCGATGGCGGCTCGACTGCCGGAGCAGGAAGCGTATCGACGGGGATAACGCGGACGTGCTTGTATGTGTTCTCACCCTTGTTGGCCTGCAGAACGAGGAGTGGATCGACGATGTTTTCCACCTTTTGCACGACCTCCGTCTGTATGCCGGTAAGGTCTTCCGGTTTTGGCGGCGCCGTTGTGGTCGGATTCCGTGCGGCCCACAAGCTCTTGATGTACGAACTTGGGATCGTCACAGTGGCCCAGACTTCGCGTGGCGTGTAGCCTTTTTTGGTGAGGCGATTGTCTTCCATGCCGACGACGTTATCCGAGTCGGACGTTTTCGATGTCGTTTCGTTCTTGTTTTCCTGCGCTGCCACCGTGGGTGGTTGACGACCGGGGCCCTGTGCGCTGAACCCTGGTCGGCCACCCGGACCCCCGCTCGTTTGCGTTGATGTTTCTTGCGATTCCGATTCGTGCCGGACGGCGGTTTTGGGGTCGGGCTTGACGTTGTGGGTCGTCTCTTCGACGGTATCGTTGAAGTCGGCGTTCACCTCGACGCGCACGCCCGGAATATCGCGCAGCGCACCAAGGATGCTTTGACGTTTCTGCGCCTCATACGCGACTTTGGTTTTCAAATAATCGTCATCAAAAATGTTCCAATCGATATCGCCGTTGCTGCCACCGGGACCACCCTCGCCAAGGTTTGTTACAGCCACGTCGCTCGGTTTCATATTGATCGCATGGGCGACGAGCGTTTGAATATTCTTTACGCGTAGCGCCGTGAGTGTCTCGCCGACGATTGGTTTCACGCTCACCGAAGCCGTAACTTGATTGGTCGACGGTAGCTCGCGCAAGCCGCGAGACTCGTGGTCGTCGTACAGCACGACGGCACTTTCGACCCAATACATAGCGCGGATGATTTCGGAGAGCGTTTGCTGCCGGGCCACTTTGAGACGTGCGCGCGTCGCTTCACGCGACTCCCACGGGCCGCCTTTATCGAGCGCGTTCTCCAGGATCGTGTTGAAATTTGGCGGCAGCGCGCCGGCATCGGCTACGGCAGCCAAATACTTCGCCTGTTGCCCGGCGGGTACGCGAATTCGATTGCCCTCGCGTTGGAAGTCGGAGAGCCCCGCTTTGGCGATTGCCGCTTCGACGCGCGTGAGCACGCTGTCGGGCTGCGGTTCGCCGCCGAACAGATACGTATCCGGCCCGCTTGCGCCTTGGTTGAACAAGTAGCCGACGCTGACAACCACCACCGCCAACAACAGCCCAGCCGTAATACGCGCGCCAGGGGTCATCGAGCGAAACAGGTCGCTCACTTGTGCAATTGCCTTATTGAGAAAATCCATCCGTGGACCTCAATGAGTTGCGCGGCGCGAGAGGCGCGAAGAATTCGATCTCGCGCCTCGCGAGTCGCCTTTAGATTCGTATATCCTTAATCTCCTGATACACATCCATCAGCTTGTTTCGCATCTGCATCGTGAGTCGAAAGGCGAGGTCGGCCTTTTGCACGGCTGTGAGCACCTCGGCCGGATTGACGTCGCCGCCGCTGAACAATGTGTCGACCGCTTGGTCGGCCTGCATCTGCATCGAGTTGACTTGCTTGATCGAATCGACGAGCACGTCTTTAAACGACGGTCCGGACGCCTGGTCGCCAACGTTCGGCACCGACGGCATCGCCGGCGGCGTCACGGGTTGGTTGATCGAGATGTTGTTGATCGTGCTCATAAAATTTGATGATTTAAGATTGAAGACTGAAGATTTGTTGAATCGTCAATTCGGATTCCACCAATCTTAAATCGAAAATCTGAAAACTTAATTCGCCTCATGCCAGAATCCGCAACGCCTGGTTCGCCATGTCCTTGGTGATTTCGATCACGCCGATATTTGCTTCGTAAGACCGCGTTGCTTCGAGCGCATCGACGAACTCGCCCGTCATGTCGATCGCCGGATAATGGACGAAGCCGCTTTTATCGGCATCGGGGTTTCCTGGCTCGTATTTCAATCGGGGCGGCTCGTGCGAAACTTCGACGCCGCCAATCTTTACCCCGGCGCCGCCGCCCGATGTTGTAAGGCTGGTATCCGTTTGGAACGTAACGTATCGCGGCTGATACGGCTCCAGCTCGCCGCGCTCGTTGCGAGTGGTCGACATATTGGCGATGTTCGACGAAATCGCGTTCAACCGCGCCCGCTGCGCCATCAGGCCGCTTGTGCTGACATCTAGACTGGAGAACATAGGAACCCTCACTCAATTCAAAACTGGTTTTCTGCAAGGATGCGGGACGCAGGCTCCATGGGGCAGGGAAAAGGTATTGCCAGTCAATCCCCGCCCCCTGTATCCGGCATCCTCCATCCTTTCATCATGCTACACGCTCCGTAACCGCTGCTCTCAGTAGTCGAAATTGCGCAGTCATGATGGTGATTGCCAGGTTGTGCTCTTCTTGGTTTTTGACCATCTCGTTCACTTGCTGTTCCATGCTCACATCATCGCCGTCGTGACGGAGGATATTCTTCATTGAATCCTTGACTTTTTGGAACGCGGCAATTTCCTTCTCCTCGCGCGATTGAGCATTGTAATTTGGAGAAAGCGCGGCGGCGTCGCCGGCGTAGGTCGGTGATATCGGCTGGTGCTGCGCTGCGATCGCATCCTTCAATCGCTCTTGAAACAACTCCGGTGACAGATCGCGCGTCTTGTATCCCGGCGTATCCAAGTTGGCGATGTTACCGGCAAGCACGCCGTGGCGGGCTTCGGTAAAACCGACCACTTGTTCCAGCACCGGAATGGT
>DASZZA010000584.1:0-3057 GCA_035545135.1 Lacipirellulaceae bacterium
GGAGCGCGTTGTGGAAGACCTTGCACTCGGGGAGCGCCTGTCGCAATCGCTCGGCGCCGTTGTCGGAAATGCGCGTCCAGCGGATGTACATGGATTGCATCTGCTTGAGTCTCGCCAATTCGTCTGCACCTGCATCGGAAATCTTAGTGCCGGTTAGAGTGAGGTGCTGTAGGTTGGGAAGCGTGCTCAGGTATCGTGCGCCGCGATCGGACACATTGGTATACCGCAGCGATAGGTCGTGCAAGGCGTGCAGTGATTGCAAGGATGCGAGGCCGTCGTCGGTGATTTGTGTGTAATCGAGTGTCAATTGTTCGAGCGAGCGGAGACCAGTGAGCGATCGCAGCACGTCGTCTCCGACCGGCCGCCGATTCGCCAGGTTTACTTCGGTAATTCGAACGAACGCATCGTTTCCCAGGAGCGTCGTCACAAGCCAGCGCTGCCACGGCGGACCTTCAGCCGGTGCTGGTGTCGATTGCCCGTTCACTCGGTTAACCGCGGCCAGCGACTGTAGTTGCAGACGATACGGATTGACGTAGACCGACCAGAGTCCAAACACGAAGCAGCAGAGCGTCATGAGGACGAAGAGCGAGCGGAGGCTGAAACGCTTCCAAGGGATTGGTGTCGGAAGGATCACGGGTGGAAGCTGAATGAGGGATGAAAGGTGAGTTATTTATCGTTGGGCGTGTTGGATTCCGGGTTCGCCTCTTCGGCGGCGAAGACGATTGTCTTGCCGTCGGGGGACCAGTCGGGATTGTAGTTGTTTCGCTGAGTATCCTGGCCGGCAATCGGTTTGGGTTCGGCTTTGCCGGCGAAGTCGAAGATGTACAACTGGGCGAAACCGGCTCCGCTGGGCTGCCAGCCAGCGACGACGCGCTTGCCATCGGGGGCCCAGGAGGCGCAATGGCACATTCCGCCCATTGCCAACATGCGGACCGATGCCGTCATCGTGCGTTCGTCCAGCGAAGCTACGGCGATGCCATTCGTGTCGTTACCGAAACAGAAATGCAGTCCATCCGGCGAGATGGCAAAGCCCTGGCGGACGGAGTATGGGCCGTGCAGGATGACCCGCTCGGTGCCGGTGGTCAGGTCGAAGAGGCCGATGTTGTTATTTAGAACCGACGCGATGCGATTGCCGCGCGGCGCCCAGCGCGGGCTGCCCCAATGGTTGGCGACGGTTTCGCGCCCGGTGCCGTCGGCGTTCATAACAACAAGTTGGTCCGATTGGTAGGCTTCGGCGTACGCATGGCAAACGATCTGCTTGCCATCCGGCGACCAACTTGGCATAGCGCCGCGGCCGATCAGGCGGCGGTGTGTACCATCCGCGCGAACCACGGCGATTTGCGAGGCTTGCAGTGGTTCACCAACCCGCCACGTGTCGTAGGCGACGAATTTGCCGTCGGGTGACCAATCGGGCGAGCCGCAAGTGTAGCCGGACGCTTCGGTGAAACGATGGAGACCGCCGCCGTTGGCATTGATTTGCCAGAGTTTCCAGGGTGCCGCGCGGGCGGGAAGCGAGAAGCTAATGAGGACCAGTAAAAAGTAGAGCGCTGTCGTGAAGATCGAGGGTGCAGGTTGCGGGGTGCGGGGTGCGGAGGACGGGTTCATGATTGTTTGAGTTTTTCGATTTCCGCTTTGGCGGTGGCGATTTCGGATTGTAGCTGTGCGACTTCTCGTTCGTCGTCCATTTGCTTGCGGGCACCAGCGAGACGCTGCTGGAGGTCAGCGATTTTTTTGTGGAGCAGGTCGACGCGTTTTTTTGATTTTTTGTCCATGGAACGTTGTTAGTTGTTAGTCGGTAGTTCTTCGCTGCCGGCAGACTTGTTCAGCGGGTGACTGAAGATGCAACAGCTTTTGGCGGAGCGGCAGTGTCGGCTTTGGGATTGTGTGGGAAGGACCGGAGGACGCCCGCAAGGATGACGACGAGGATACCGAGGAACAGGCAGACGTCGAGCCAGAGCCGCTCGTTCTGTCGGATCGCGTCGGCGGCGGCGGTACGGCCGGCCAGGAGCGCGGCGACCAGGAACACGGCGATCGCGGCCAGGATTTTGAGGCCGATGATCATGTGGTAGGAGGCGGCAAGGTCGTCGAGCTTTGTGGTCTGGACGTAATTCCAGAAACCGGTGATGAGGAGAATCGCAGTGGCAATGCCGACCCATTTGGCCCAGCTGGCGCGGCGGCCGCCGAAGAATTGGTCGGGTGAATCCGCGCCCGAAGCTCTGCTCGCGGAGGTTATCACGACGCGAATATAGAACAGGCCGCCGACAAGGATTACGGCGCCCAGGATGTGCAGGATGCGCGATACGAGCATGATCCAATACATGCTGTCGACGTGGGGCATTTGTTGTTGCGCGAACAGGATCGATGGTTGGAGCATGATCGGATGTTCCTTTCCGGCAGGGTGGGCATGGCCCATCAACGTCGCAGCGTATGTAATGGTGGGCAGTTTCCCACCCCAAGTGGCCGTCGTCACGAATCGATTTAGTGGCGTGCGAGTTTATCGTAGCGGATTGTCCTTTGCGCGCAAACGGTCGACCATGGCGAGGGCGTCGTCCCGAGTATGGATTTCGCCGTTGAGCTGGGCATCGCGAATTTGTTCCAGGAGCGCGGCAAATTGCGGGCCGGGAGTGAGGCCGTGGCGGATGAGGTCTGAGCCGTCGACGAGCGGCAGCGGATTGAGTCGCTCGGCGGGCCAGGCGAGACGCTCGCGGCAGAACGCGAGTGACGCGTCGTCGGGACCGGCGATGGCTTCGTGCAAGGCGAGTAATTCGTCCACACCTTCGTCTGTCAGCAACCGCTGCAGTTTGGGCCAGGGCAGTTGGCGCGCTTGTGCGACGAATGGCTGATTGCCGAGGAGCCAGGTTGTGCGGTCGATTTCTTTGTTGGTGAAGCGGAGGCGGCGGCCCAGCGGAGCAGCGAGCGTGGGGCAGGGCGCGTGCAGCACGACATCCGCATCGCTGCTCCGTGTTCTCTGCTCCGTGCTCAGCAAAGCGGCGAGGGCGAGGGGGAGGGACGGGGCTTTGAGTGCGGTGAGGATGCGCTGGGTTTCTGTGAAGGCGC
>DASZZA010000585.1:0-2899 GCA_035545135.1 Lacipirellulaceae bacterium
AGGACGGCGCGAGAATGGTGACGGGCGGCAAGCGAGTGGGCAGCCGCGGCTACTTCATCGAGCCGACGCTGTTCGACAACGTGACCGACGACATGCGGATCGCCCGCGAGGAAATCTTCGGCCCGGTATTGAGCGTGCTGAAGTTTAAGAACGTGGACGAGATCGTGCGCCGCGCGAACGACACCAATTTCGGGCTCGCGGCGGCGGTGTGGACCCGCGATATCGCCAAAGCCCATCGCTTTGCCAAGGGCGTGAAGGCCGGCACGGTGTGGGTCAATTGCTATGACGTGTTCGACGCGGCCGCTCCTTTCGGCGGTTTCAAGCAAAGTGGTCTTGGCCGCGAACTGGGAGAAGCGGGCCTTGCCAACTACACTGAGCTGAAGACCGTCACGGTATCTATGACTTAGAAGTTGTCGATGTCACATCGAACGATCTACTTGTTTGCCGCGTTCGCAGCCTGTTTGACCATTTCAAGTGTGCGCGGTCAGCAGGTGCCGCCGGGCGGTCGTGAACGGGAATCCCAGGCGAAAGTCCCGGAGCCTCCCGGGCTGAATACGAAGTACAAGGAACTTACTCACTCGACCGATTCGCACATCAGGTCACTCGCCGAAAGGTATGTGTTCTTAACTCGCCTCCGTGAGTGGGACACAGCTAGCGGCAAGTCGGTCCTCGCCCAGTATGTCAGTCACGAATCGGACCTTAGCCGGGTAAAACTGGCGGTTCCGAAGGGTACCGGGCAGGAGCGCACCTACAAAGAATACGACGTTGAACTTGAGAAACTCAGCAAGGTAGCGCAGGCGCGCGTCAAGCAGATCGACGCGCTCCAAAAGAAGCTCGATGAGCTTTCTTCGGCCGGTACGAAACAAGGCAATAGCCCCGGGGGACAGTCTGGGCCCGGCATTTCGGCGGAGGCGCCCGGAAATAGTCGCGTCGCGGAAGGCCCGGGCGCGGCGACCCTTCAGCCAGGCGCGCCGGAAAGGCCGGAAGCGCGAGGTCCGGATCCGAGCGCGTCGGAACCCGACCCGCTCGGATTTGCTGAGCTAACGCCAGTTGCGGCCCCTGTCGTGGCAGGACCTGGTGCTGCGCCGCTACCTCCGTCGGCCGGCAGCGTTGTGCCGAAGGCTCTCCCTCCCGCTGGGCCGGTCGACCGGACGCAATGGCGAACTAATATTGCTGCATTTGTTGCTAACATAAGCGTCAGCACCGATCCAACGGGCAATCCCACCGTTAATTGGGGCGAACTCCGTGAGTTACGCGAGATGAATGATTTGGCCATGGCGCGGCAGACGCCCGTGGGTCGTTCAACCACAACAGATTCCACCGACGCAATTTCAAAGCGTCTTGGGGAAGTACATTGGCACCTTATCTTGGAAAAAGTCGAACCGGCTCCCGGTGGTATGGTCAATATACAATTTCGATCGCCAGAATTGCCGAAGCCGGTCGAATTGCACATCGCTCTCGATGATGGCGCGGATTCGCGGAAGTGGGCGACGATTGCCCCCGGCACCTCCGTCAACGTGAACGGTCGATTGATCATCAATGAGCCGAATGTAATTACGGCAAAAGTGAAACCGGCTGACGCGAAATAAGTTTTCTAGTCCTTTTCCGAAGCGGGACCTTCTTCCAGCGGCCGCGCTTTACCTCGGCCGATTTTGCTGGCAACGCCTCCGCGGCAAGCACGGACAGCAGGGCGACTTTTCGCTGTAACCCGCTCGATTGGGGAAAAACTTTGGCTGTCCTGGCAAACTTTGCCGATTATTCCGTTTGTGCCGATCGTATCAGTTGCGCCATCGAATACGCGCCAGATTCGCGTCCAGAGGAGCCGCGTCGATTTCCATCCATTCATGCGAATAACGCCCACGACAAATCGACATTCGACGCCTTCGCCAAACTTAGTGTGGGTCATCGCACTAATGCTTGCGCTCCTCATTGGCCGCTGCACCTACGGACAGTCGGCACCGCAGTTTCCGACGATTGGTCAGCCATCTGCGACAAGCACCGCTGCCGACTCACAGGTTGAAGCGTACCCGCTCAATGCCGTGACGCGTGATGTACTTACCGCGTGGCAGCAACGAGCCGCCGGCCGTGCCGATATGCGTGTTGCGATCGACGAGCGTACGTCGCAAGCACTCGTGTTCGCCTCGCCGACAGTGCAAGCAATGATTCGGCAGGAACTGGCAGCCAAAGCGGCGGCGGCAATCTCTGCTCAACCCAAGCAACCCAACGTGGGTCTGACGGCCCCCAGCGGCGCGGCGCTGTTCCAATTGCAGCACTTGCCGGCTGGCGACCTACACACGCGACTTGAAGCACTGCTCTCGCACCCACTTCCGCCCACATACGACGCGTCGGGCGAATGGCAAAGTTTTCGCGTGGAAGCGTCGCCAGGGGTCGGTGCCACGGTGAGTGTCAACGCCCATTTGGGTCAGGTACGCATCGATGGTCCACCTGCTCAGGTCGCCGCGTGGCGCTCAGTCATCGAAGCTTTCGACAGTCCGCCAACAAGCGGCGAAAAAGTTACGCGGCTCATCACGACGCAGCCGGCTAATCACAATCGCGTCAAAAAAGCGCTCGAGGTCCTGCAGGCCGATAGTGCGACGCGGTCCGGCGCGAACGCGTCGGTGTTGGCGACGATGTTCCAGCAACGCGAGGACGCCGCGGCAGGCAGCACGGTGCAGACAAGTGCAAGCGCCGCACCCGCCCAAAATCCCCAGCAACCAACGACCGAGGTGGTTCCCGGCGGCGGTCGAAGTGTGGCTGAAGCCGCGAAGGCCGCGGAAGCAAGCGGGCTGCTCGGCCCCGTGCAGGTCGAATACATCGAAGGTCTCGACGTGATCGTGCTTCGCGGCAGCGAACATGACGTGCAGCGCGTTATGGATATCATCAAACAGATCGAGCAGCT
>DASZZA010000586.1:0-1530 GCA_035545135.1 Lacipirellulaceae bacterium
TCGCGGCGGCACGGTCGACCGTGCTTCATCCGGTCAGAATCGCGGCGTTGCTGGACGATCGCCTGAATTTGCTTACCACGGGTCGGCGAACCGCGCTTCCTCGGCATCAAACGCTTCGCGCAGCTCTCGACTGGAGTTACAATCTGCTTCCGGATGCAGAAGCACAGATCCTCCGGCATCTCGCCGTCTTTGCCGGCGAGTTTTCGCTGAGTGCAGCAGCGAGCGTGACCGGACTGGATCGAACTGCGATCGCAGATCACGTCGCTGGCTTCGTCAATAAATCTCTGGTCGTTGCTGGATTCCGGGACGAATACTCGCACTACCGTCTGCTGGAAACCACCCGTGCATATTTGCTCGAAAAGCTGCAGGGCTGTGGTGAGTACATCGAAGCAGCGCAACGGCTCGCCAATTACTATACAGCCGAATTGAAGACCAGACTGGCACCGCCCTCCGCCAACGACGTTGACAAGCTTGATCGGTTGATTCCGCATCTCGCAAATGTGCGGGCCGCGCTTGATTGGGCATTCGGATCCGACGGAGACGTGCCGACCGGCGCTGCCTTAACGGCTGCCGCCGTGCCTCTATGGATCAATCAGTCGCTGTTCAGTGAGTGTCGCGAGCGTTCCGAACTGGCTCTGGCCAGGCTCAATTCCATTTCCTGGGACGACCAGCATCTGCGGATGCAGCTATCGGCTGCCCTGGGTTGGTCGTTGATGTACGGCGTCGGACGTGTCCGCGAGGCAGGACCGCTCCTCGAGACGACGCTGGAATTCGCGGACAGGCTTGGCGACCGGGATTACCGTCTCCGCGCACTATGGGGATTGTGCATCGACCAGTTCAACAACGGTGATTTTCGTCGCGCGCTCGATTATGCCGAGCGTTTCGCTTTCGCGACGCAGGGCTCTGAGGATCCGGCCGATCAGGTTCTTGCAGATCGCCTTCTCGCAGTTGCTTTCCATTACCTGGGAAATCAGACCAAGGCTCGGTACCACATCGACCATGTGGCGACCCGCTTGGGGACACTGGGGGAGCGACCGCGAGTATTTCCTCTCGAGTTAAAGGCTTCCACTTACTATTTCCGGGCCAGAATATTGTGGCTACAGGGGTTGGCCGATCAGGCCACGAACCTTGCAACGCAAAATATAGAGACCGGGCAGAACCATGCGCTGACATTTTGCAGCGTGCTTGCCCAGGCGGCGTGTCCGATTGCGTACTTGGCGGGCGACTTCGACGCCGCCGAACGGTACGGACAGTTACTGCTCGATCATACGCAACGCTACGCGATCCGGAGCTGGTGGCGCTGGGCGGATTGTTTTGTCGCCATGGTGAAAGCCCGCCGTGGTGACCTCAACGGCGGGCTTGATATGCTCCGAGATGCGCTTGAAGGCGCGGGTGAGGCGCGGCTACTGCCTCGTTTTCTGCTTCCATTAGCCGAATTTGCGGCGCTTCTCGGCGAGGCCGGCGAGATTGGCCAAGGGCTTGCCACTGTCGAAGGGATTATCGAGCGTACCAGGGTGCGCGACGAGCGAT
>DASZZA010000587.1:0-4433 GCA_035545135.1 Lacipirellulaceae bacterium
GTTCATCCAGGTGGGCGAGGGAGTGGACGACAAAACGTGGCACTACCACCTTCGACACGGTGATTACGCCCAGTGGTTTCGCGATGTCATCAAAGACGATGAGCTGGCCGACCGAGCCGACGCACTTCGCCACAACGGCACGCTCGCGGCGGCCGATAGCCGCAAGCAACTTTTCGACTTCATCCGCAATAAATACCAGCAGCACGCCTGACGGCCAGATTAACGAATGGGCGACGGCCGCAGCGCAGCGCACCAACTCACCTCAAGCCGTCGTCATCGTTTCGATCATTGCCTCGCCGGCCAATGCACGGCAATCATGTGGCGCAGAAATCGAACGCTTTCGCGTAGCTCGTCGATTCCAATAACGCCGTCTTCGACGCTAATCCAGCCGTCGAAACCTACGCCGGCGAGCTCACCGAAAATCGCATCGTAGTCGTTCAGTCCCCGGCCGAGGACGCCGTGTCGCAATCGCCTGGCGTAACCGGCCGAACTCTCCTGGCGCCGCAAGTCATCGAGCGTCCCTTCGGCCACGTAGCGATCGCTGGCGTGCATCGTCACGACGCGATCTTTCACGCGGCGTAGCAGCTCGAGCGGTTCCTCGCCTGCGAGTAGGGCATTGC
This sequence comes from Lacipirellulaceae bacterium, assembly GCA_035545135.1. Classification (GTDB taxonomy): domain Bacteria; phylum Planctomycetota; class Planctomycetia; order Pirellulales; family Lacipirellulaceae; genus JABDGM01. The sequence goes on from DASZZA010000587.1 coordinate 621, forward strand.
TCGGATCAAAGTTCACGCCGAAGTACGGCGAGTCGATGCGCTGGACCAGCTCGCAGAAGTCGTCGCCTTTCTGGACAAACTCACGATGTGTCCAATAGTCATCCTTGTAATGATTCTCAAGCACCAACGTGACGCCGCACGTCGCCGCGTGCGGCAGACACGCCTCAATACCTTCCGCCGCGTAACGCAGGCCGTCATCGCGCGAAAGTACGGCCCGGCGCTGTCCACTGAGCACGCCGCAATAGCGGCCGCCAAGTGCCGCGCAGAGATCGTTCGCCCGCTTCTGTTCGTCGATCTGACGTTGGCGAAATTCGGTGTCCGGATGGGTAAAGTCGGGCGATGCACATAACATCGGAATTTCCAATCCGTGTTCCGCGGCACATCGCCGCCCCGCCTCCGGCTCGCCGGGCCTTTGCAGCTCGAGAAAGCGCGTATAGAACTCTAAGCCATCGAGCCGAAGCTCGGCGCCAATTTCAATCCATTCGCGGAGCCTCATGGAGCCATCGACGCACAGTGCATCCACGTAAGCCTTCGGCCCCGCGGCCAGTCGCGGCATCAGTCGCCCTTCTTTGCCGGGTTACGGCCAACCATTGGGTACTGTTCCAGATCAACCACGCTGCCGCTGATCGGCCGGCTCTCGTCCGATAGCCAGTACACCGTCGCTTCCGCAATCTTTTCCGACGGCATGATCTTGCCGGAGGGCCCGTATTGCGGGTCGACGTGCTCGGGCCAGTCGGGCGGCAGGCCGTCGGCGATCTTTTGCTTGTACTCGTTCGCCGTCAGCACCCAGCCAACGTTGACCCGCAGCATTACGCCGGAGCTGTCGATTTCCAACCCCGAAAAGAGATTAATTCATTCAGCCTGGGGTTGGCCGCGAAGCGACCTACCCCAGGTGTGCGACTCATGAACGGCACAACGCTGAAGGCGTTGGTGTCAGCGACGAGCGACGCGCGGAACTAAGCCGCTTCGTGCTGTGGCTTCACCGGCGCTCGCGGTGGCTTGGGCGGCAATGGCGGCCGCGGCGGGGCGACCATCCGGCCGTGCATTCCGCGCATCTTCATTTCAATCGCCTGACGCAGACCGTTGTCGAGGCCGATCTTGGTGGCGGCTGACGTTAGTTCTTTAACGTTCTGCGGCGACAAATCGCAAACAATATTGACTAGCGCCGCGCCGCCGTGACCACCGGCGACGACGAAAATTCCACGAATCGAATTGTCGCGACGAATGACCGAGACGCGGGCGTTTTCGTCACCCTTACGAACCAAAAGAATTTGTTCCCAGTTCCCACTCTTAAGCTGCGAGTCGAAATGCGACGACAGGTCGCCCGGCGATTTTTCATACGCTCGCACTCGCACTTCGCGCACGACTTTGTTCGCTAGCTCAATGATTTGCCGAGCCGCCGCCAGCTTGTCGGCAGCCATCCGCGTGCCTTCGGAGCTTTCACCGGTCGACGACTTCGCAAGCGCCTCGGCAACGCCGGCGATCGCCGCATCGCCGATGCCAAACAAGTCGCCGAACATGCCTTGGCTAAGATCGAGCTCCACATTGGCCGGCGGCAAGTCGGCTTCGCTGAAGTTGATTCGGCCGACTTCTTCCGGCTTCGAGGACTCAGCTGGCTCCGCGTAAAGAATGGCACAACAACACAGCGTTGTCGCCGCGAATATCGTCGTGAAGCCGCGCGAAATGAAATACGAAGTTCGAGACATACATTCCTCCTTTCACATGGCCACAACCGAACTGTCCCTCTCCCTCTGGGAGAGGGCCGGGGTGAGGGTGAATTACGACGGCGGCCACCCAATGCCGCCGGCTATGTCGGTATTCGCCGGCGCACCGCCAATATTGGCAGCCGGTCCCAACTACTTCCCCGACGACTGAAGCCGAGCCGTAAGTTCTGCGACAAGCTCGGCATTCTCCGGCCGATCAGCGATGTTGGTTTTTTCAAGCGGATCAGACATTTCGTCGTAAAGCTCCAACACGCGCTTGTCCGATTTCGCGCCGCTCCATTCGATGAAGCGGTACCGATCGGTCCGAATCGCCCGGCCGAAGCCAGTGCCCAATTCGGGCAACTTCTTATGATATGTCGTGTAAGCGCACGATTTCCACCGCCGGTCCGGCTGGCTCAATAGCGGCACAAAACTGCGACCCTCTAGGTTCGCCGGAGGCGTCAGGCCGCAAAGTTCCGCGAGCGTTGGGTACATATCGACCAGCTCCACCAGCGCGTTCGTCTTTTCACCGGCGTGTCTCTGACCTGGCACGCTGATCATCAGCGGCACTCGCGCGCATACTTCCCAGTTCGTGCGTTTGTTCCAGGTGCCGTGCTCTCCGAGCTGATAGCCGTGATCGCCCCAAAGGATAATGACGGTGTTCTTCCGCAATCCAAGTCGATCGAGTTTGGCGATCACCTTACCAACAAGCGCGTCCACGTAGCTGATGCAGGCAAAATAGCTGTGGATTGCCGCACGCTGCTTCTTCTCGGGGATCGGCCCCACAGCTGGGATGCCCTTGTAGCTGCGGAACTCGCCGGCATCGTTGCTGGCGAATTCCGGCGCGCCGGCTGGCAATTGCTGGAACGTGGCGAGACGAATGTCGGAATCGTTGTACATGTCCCAATATTTCCTGGGCGCAACCCACGGCATGTGCGGCTTGTGAAAACCGATGGCCAAGAAGAACGGCTTGTCCTTGATCTCGTCCATCACTTGCACGGCTTTATCCGCGATTTGCCCGTCCAAAAGCTGATTGTCGGCCACGTCGGGCGACTCGTACGGCAGCATGTTGGCGCGCCGTTCGAACGCCTCGGAACCGATCTTGCGCTTCGCCGTTTTTGTCCGCTCGGCGATTGCCGGCGGTTTCGCCGCGACTTGTGACTTCGCGCTTTTTGCCGATTGTTTCGGGCGATCGTCGCGCGGCGACTGCCAAGCGCGCTTGCTCCACGACGCATCATCCTCATGATTGCCGTTGGTCACGTGGAATATTTTGCCGATGCTCCGCGCTTCGTAGCCGTTGTTCTTGAACATCTGCGGCAACGTGACGACATCGGGCTTATGCGTGCGCACGAACGTTTTCAGATCGTAGACCTTGATTGTCTCCGGCCGCAGTCCCGTTAATAGCGACGATCGCGACGGATTGCACAGCGCATATTGGCAATAAGCGCGATTAAACAGCAGCCCCGACTTCGCAAGCGCATCGATATTCGGCGACTTGATCTGCGAAAACCCATAACAACCCAACTCCGGGCGCAAGTCATCAACCGCAATGAACAAAACATTCAGCTTCGGCGCGGCTGCGCCGGCAGCCAGCGCCTGAAGCGTTGCAAAAAATATCAAGATGACGATGGCGAAAGGATGCAGGATGCGGAATGCGGGGGGCAGGGTAGAGGTGCGCATTTCTTATGATGCTCAAAGCGGTTTCGGCGAATGGGACCACGGACGCTTATTCTTACACCCGCCACACCCAAACGCCACTCCCCCTGCGCACCAATTCCCCCGTAGCGGAATTCGCGAGAAGTCCGATGTTCGCCGTGTACTTCTGAAGTCTCACGACTTCCGCTACGACTTGGTCATTGCCGCCGAACCATCGTGATTTCGTAATCAAGCGGTGCCCCGGCCAAAGAGGGCCCGCGCAACGTGGCCCGCTCGCCATCGCGGTGGTATTCGAACGGTTTCTCTGTAACGGGATCGATGGGAATGGGCACATCGGTAACGTCCGCCAGAACGTTCGGCAACTTGTCGCCGTGGCTGGCTACCGTGCAGCGGCCCGGTTGCCGGTCGTTTCCGGCGCATGCCGGTGCACAGTCCATGCCGCGACGAGGCACAG
>DASZZA010000588.1:0-2118 GCA_035545135.1 Lacipirellulaceae bacterium
ACGATGAACGATGAACGATGAACGATGAACGATGAACGATGCGATGTGCGGGGAGTCTTTCCTCCGTTAACCTTTATCTCTCATCGTTTGATTCGGGTGGAATAACTTCGCTAACAGGTCGGAATCTGGAAACGCGTGGCCGCGGTGCGCGACGAATGCTTCTGCGTAGGCAGCGCCAATCTGCCGGCCGCGCTCGGCGCCGAAACGCTTCATCGATTCGACGTATTCATCCATCCCGTGGTGTTCCCGCAGCCACTCGCGCTGCGAAGCGTGGCAAACGAGCATCTCGATCTTGCGTTCGAGCTGCTCGCTCACATCGACGTACGTCGTTGGTTCGACCAGCGTGCCCGTGTACGGATCGCGACCTTCGATTGGATCACAGTAGTATAGCCAAGGAATCGCCGAGCCGTCCACGAGCGGCAAAGGCGACGCATTCGGGATGGGATAACTGAACGCGGCCGCTCGTGCCAGCATATGCGACACCTCATGGTCGAGCATGTAATCGTGGCGCGGGTGGGTGAACACGAGCGTCGGCGCGACTTGCCGAAACAAATCGGTGGCTTTTTGAATCGTGGCCTTGTCGACCGCGAGCTTCACGTCCGGCTCGTCGAGGCAGTGATACGTCGCGTTGATTTTGCTCGCCGCGGCGATAGCCTCTTTGCGGCGCACGGCCGCAATTTCGGTCGGCGGCAGCGTGGCGGAACCGCAGTCGCCGTTGGCGACCGTTGCAATGTGAACTTCCCAACCGGCATCGGAAAGACGGATCAGCGTGCCCGCGCATTGCATCTCGGCATCATCCGGATGGGCCAGCAGCGTCAGAACAACACGCCGTTGTGGAGCATCAGTCATTTAGAATCTTGTCTCACGCAAAGAAGCTAAGGGTCTATCCATAGCCAACAACATTTTCACCACTGATCACAGTGCGTCGAGCCTATCCCATTACCGCCTCTCCTACTGGGAGAGAGTTGCGCGACGTGGGTATCCATATAACTCAAGCGACCACAACTCTTTGTGGTCTTGTTGCCATGCAAGTCGACATGGTCTTGTTGCTGTGCAATTTGTTGTCGTCTTGTTGCCGTGCAATTTATTACACCGAAGGCGTTACACTCCGCAGCCCAGGGTCGCGGCTTAGCCGCGCACCATGGGATAGAGGGCCCGCTGGCTTCGGTTACTCTGAACGAGTTACACCTCGTTCTAAAATCCTATACGGCCGGTGTGTAACGCCTTCGGCGTAACCGGAAGGAGCGGTTTGCCCACCCAGGGTGTGCCGCTTCGCGGCGACCCTGGGCTGCGGCGTTGAACCGCTTCGCGGTACAAATATGCTGCAAGCAAAATCGCATGAAATTAAGCCACTACCCATGGTACTCACATTGCATGAAGTGGATATCTATATCGTGCGACTCCGCCCGCACTGACGAAATCGAGTGTCATTGACTGCTGGTCAAACGTCGATTGCGTTCTTTGCGCCGTAGCGCCGCTGCGTGAGATATAGTACACGCACATTTCATTACTCCGCCGCCTCGATCAATTCGGCTTGATGCTGGATTTCGGCTTGCGACAGTTTATCTGTGGTCTTTTTTCTCTTGTTGGCTCTATGGCCGTGGCGACCCCACAATGGCGAAACGTTCAATTGATTCCATTCATCCCACGCGGCTTGCAGTTCTTTGGCCTTGTCGGGCTCGGACTTTATCAAGTCGTTCTTCTCGCCGATGTCTTTGGCGAGGTTATACAGCTTGGGCGGTGTGGCTTCGCCTTTCATGCCATCCATCACCGGATCGTAGCAGACCAGCTTCCAATCGCCTCGACGAATCGCCATCTGCTGGCCGAAGCGCCAACAAAGCGTCGAGTGAGGTTCGCCCTTGCGCTCGCCGTTGAAGTACGGCAACAAATTCACCCCATCGAGTTTGGCGTCGTTCGGAACTTTCACCTGGGCCGCGGCGAGCGCGGTCGGCAAAATATCGAGTTGAATCACCGGCAACTTGTAGACTTTACCGGGCGATAGATGTCCTGGCCATTTGACAAAGAACGGAACTCGAATGCCGCCTTCCAACGTCGTGCGCTTCGATCCACGCAGCGGGTAGTTGTTCGAAGCATTGACCGTGGTGCCGGGCATCGTCG
>DASZZA010000589.1:0-3583 GCA_035545135.1 Lacipirellulaceae bacterium
ATTTGAACGCGTCATCTGGATCGTTCTCGATAGCGTCGGCATCGGTGAACTGCCTGATGCTGCGCAATATGGCGACGTCGGGCGCGATACAATCGGCCACATCGCACGCTCTCGGCCTTTGCGCCTGCCGAATCTCGTGGCGATGGGCCTCGCGAATATCAAGCCGCTTGCCCATCTCACGCCCGCCGCGAAGCCGACGGGTGCGTATGGGAAAGGAGCGACGGTTTCGCCCGGGAAAGACACGACCACCGGGCATTGGGAGATGGCGGGCATCTGGCTCGATCAGGCGTTTCCGGTTTATCCCCACGGGTTCCCGAAAGAGCTCATCGCCGAATTCGAACGCCGCATAGGTCGCCGCACGTTGGGCAACAAGCCCGCGTCCGGCACCGAAATCATCAAAGAGCTCGGAGAAGAACACGTCAGAACCGGCTTCCCGATCGTCTATACCTCTGGTGACAGCGTCTTCCAAATCGCCGCCCACGAAGAAGTGATTCCCATCGCGGAGCTATACCGGGAGTGCCAAATCGCACGCGAGCTCTGCGACGGTCCAAATCGTGTCGGCCGCGTGATTGCGCGGCCGTTTGTCGGCACGGCGGCGGCAAATTTTCGACGGACAGAGCGGCGCCACGATTACGCAGTCGAGCCGCCGAAGCCAATGTTGCTCGATGTGCTAGGTGATTTGAGCGTTCCGGTATTCGGCATCGGAAAAATCCATGACATTTACAACGGTCGGGGCGTCGGCAATTACGTCCCAACAAAAAATAACGCAGACGGCATGACGAAACTCAGCGAAGCGCTCGCGCGAGAAAAACGAGGGCTGATTCTTGCCAATCTCGTCGATTTCGACATGCTTTACGGGCATCGCAAAGACGTGGAAGGCTTTGCCCGATCGCTTGAGGAATTTGACGAGTTGCTCGGCCCGTTCTTGCGTCAGATGAAGCCGTCGGATCTGCTGCTCATCACAGCGGATCACGGATGCGATCCCGATCCGGTGAATCCCACCACGGACCACTCCCGCGAATATGTGCCGATTCTGGTGTTCAGTCCAGGCGTTGCTGCCGGCGCAAATCTCGGAATACGTTCGACGCTGGCGGACATGGGACAGATGATCGCAAAGAATTTCGGCGGATCAATTCCACACGGATCGAGCTTTTTGCAGCAACTCGGCGTAAATGCCGAGAAAGCGGGCAGCTAATCCAAACCAAAACGCGCTTGGTTGAGCGAAATGCGGAGCACGGTGAAAGAGGGAATGCAATAAATCGCTTACGTTAACGTAAACGATGCTTGATTTTCTCCTCGATTGAGACTAAATTCTGCGCCGGAATCATTGTGGGGTGGAGATGAGTCTTAAGAAACTGATTGGCGTCGGTATGCTGGCGTTTGCATTAGCACTGACCACGGTGGCTGCTCTTCGCACATGGGGACAGGCCGCGCTGCAAGCTCCGCGACCGCGTGTTCCGTCAACAGAGAGTCCTGCATCGCAGGCTCCGCCGCCTACGGCTACTCCGCAAACGTATCCGCAGGCGCAGATCGATGCGGGACAAGCGGTGTTCCAGCAGAATTGCGCGTTTTGCCACGGCCGCGATGCAGGTGGCGGAGAAACAGGTCCCGATCTCACTCGCTCGGCGGTGGTTGCGGCGGATGTGCGCGGCGATCAAATAGGCCCAGTCGTGCACGGCGGGCGCGTCGACAAGGGGATGCCCTCGTTCAATCTCTCTGATCAGGATTTGGCTGCCGTAGTGGCCTTCATTCACGACCAAAAGACCAAAGCGGATTCGGAACAAGGTGGACGCCAACGCGTGAGCGCCGAGGACCTCGCGACCGGGAATGCCACGGCTGGCAAAGCTTTCTTTGATGGACAAGGGAAATGCACCACATGCCACTCGGCAACGGGTGATTTGGCTGGCGTTGCAACGCGGCTCCGAGGACTCACACTGTTGCAACGCATGCTCTATCCTGGTGGCGGCCGAGGCGCTGCGCCTGTCGCGACCGTTACGGTGACGCAGGCGGACGGAAAAACGATAACCGGCAAGCTGGCCTATCGCGATGAGTTCACGATTGCATTGCGAGATGTAACCGGGAGCTACCGCTCGTGGCCGACGAGCGAAGTGAAGTACACCGTGAACGACCCTCTACAGGCGCATGTCGAGCTGCTTGGAAAATACACCGATGACGAGATGCACAACGTTCTCGCCTATCTGCAAACTCTGAAGTAAAGGGATTCCCGATGAAGCTGATTCGCAACGGAGTTTATGTAGCGCTGGCGCTCGCGGCCTCTTTGACGCTCGCACGAACGGCGAAAACGCAAGGCGTCGATCCGGCATCACTCGTAAATCGGCCCACGGATAGCTGGCCAACGGCAAACGGCGACTATACAGGCGACCGCCACAGTACGCTCACGCAAATTACACCGGCGAACGTCGCGGATCTCGGGCTAGCGTGGGCATTCGAACCTGGAATGCAGGCCTCACTCAAGTCCACTCCGATCCTTGTCGACGGTATTTTGTATATCTCCGCTCCGGACCATTTGTGGGCCGTCGATGCGCGCTCTGGACGAATGATTTGGCAGTATGCGTATCCGCCCAATAAGGCCTTCCACATAGGGCATCGTGGTGTCGCTGTGTATAGAGACTGGCTGTACCTGACGACGCCGGATGCGCATCTTGTTTCGCTTGATTCGAAGACGGGGCAGGTGCGGTGGAACGTCGTGATCGGGGATGCGCAAAAAGGATACTGGTCGACCGAGGCCCCGCTCGTTGTTCACGACCATGTGCTCGTGGGGCTTTCGGGCGATTTCGACAACTTGCCAGGGATGCTGAAATCCATCGATCCCGAAACCGGGAAGACGCAATGGACCTGGTACAGCACGCCGCCTGCGGGAACTCCGAATGCCACGACGGGCGGAAACACATGGATCACCGGGACGTATGACCCTGAGCTGAATCTGCTGTATTGGGGGACTGGAAACCCGACGCCGACGTTGAATGGGAGCGCAAGGCCCGGCAATAACGAATGGACGTGCAGCATCGTGGCGCTGAACCCGGATACGGGCAAGCTGGTTTGGGGTTTTCAAGCGTCACCGCACGATACGCACGACTGGGACGCGGTCGAGGTGCCGATACTCGCCGATGGGACTTTCAAAGGGCAGCCGCGAAAGATGCTGATGCAAGCATCGCGCAACGGATACTTCTTCGTTCTCGATCGCACGAATGGAAAAAGCCTTTTGACTGAGCCATTTGCGGCGGCGAACTGGGCAAAGGGAATCGATGACAAGGGGCAGCCGATTCCAAATCCTGAAAAGGAGCCGGCGCGCGATGGGCGCTTGGTTTCGCCGGACGAAGGCGGCGCAACGAACTATCGTTCGCCGAGTTTCGATCCGAAGACCGGGCTTTTCATTGTGAGTGCGGATGACAGCTATGGAATTTATTTCTATAAACCTGAGGACGGCGCATACGGTTGGGCTGGCGCGGATTATGGACTATTGGGTATAGGCAAAGTTGAGGCGATTGATTATCAGACGGGAAAGATCAAGTGGACGCATCCGATCGGCGACGGCGCTGGCTCGGGCGTGCTAACCACAGCT
>DASZZA010000590.1:0-2638 GCA_035545135.1 Lacipirellulaceae bacterium
CGAAAGAAACTGCGACACGCGATGATACCGGTGCGGCGAATCGCTTCGCGACGCGATCACCTCCAACTTGTCGGCGTGCTGCTTCGGCGATGGCCGGCGCGCCTGCAGCAAAACGGCGCCCGCGTCTACCTGCGTCCCTTCAAACAAGCCGTCCAGCGCGACGTTTGCCAGTGTCACCACGTCCGTCGCTTTGGCTAACTCGAACGCCAGCCGGCACAGGTTGGCAGCCGCCCGCCCAACCTTCGGCAACGAAATGTCGACGTCCTCTTCCTCCGCTCGCTCTAAGAATCGGCTCTGTCCCCGGCGGTGCGTAATAGTCGTCGGCTCGTACGTCTCCAGCACGCTTTCGTTGTCCGGTGGCCCAACGGTCATATCGTCGGCCGCCACGTGATCGACCGCTTGCGCCGTGCGAAGCACCGAGTGCGAGTCGGGAAACGCCTGCGACAAATCATGCACAAAGGCCAGATGCGAATTGCCGATCCGAATGATCTCGCCAGGATGCAATTGGTAATCACTTTGTATGCGCTGGCCGTCCACCAGCGTGCCGTTGCGGCTGTCTAAATCCCGCAGCGTCCACTGGCCTTGCGACTGAAACACCTCGGCATGATTGCGGCTGCAACGCTCGTCTTTGACGACGATGGCGTTCGTCGGTGCCCGGCCAACGGTTACCGATTCGCCGTCCACTAGACGGAAAACATCCGTCCATTTCGAGCCTTCACGAATAACCAGGTATGCCGTCATCGAATAAAGAGGCACTGACACAGAACAGCCGGCCCGACTAACAAAGTGCGTTGCGCGCAGCATGCATGTCGGCCGCGATTGGGGATAAGGCCTCCCGGACTGCCGCAGTCCAACCGACCGCGCGGTGCTGCTTATTACAACTTATTCCCCGCAGGGGTCTGTGTTCAAGTCAAATTGCACAGAACTACCACGCCGGCCACGATTTAGGGCGAACTGCAGAACCCCAGGAGCGACCGTCCCGTCACCCCTAAGCGTACGTGCGACCACCGAAACCGCTTGCCATTTAGCCCGAGCCGTACGGCAACGGCAGCCGAATTGAGTGGCTGGACCGATCAGCACACGCCATTTCCAAAACTGTTGAACCCACACGAGTTAGCGATTACTGTGAAGAATGGAGCAGTTTTCTAACCAACGTGCCCTTTTTCGCGGCCGGACCAATCGGCGCCGATGCGCCCCGACCACACGGTGGAGGCTATTTGTTATGTCTTGCTTGTTCAACGCCAACGCCCGGCGACACGTAATTCTCGCTGCTACAATTGCCGCCACTTGCATTGCAACCACCCCAACCCGCGCTCAATTCTTCCAGCGGGCCGCCGTCGGTGGTGTGAAGATCGATACCGATGGGGTCGTCTCTAATCCGCAGGTCGGTGAACTGAAAGCGCTGCAAGCCGCCTGGCAAAAAGGACTGCAGCAAGTCCCAGCCGACTTGGAAAAGTGGTCCGACCTCCGCTTCGTATCGCTGAAACAACTGGAGGCGGAAATCGCCTCGGCCCACGCCGCCGGCAAACCGATACCCGATGCCGTTCGATTCCTCGCCGGATTGCAGCGCGTTCGCTACGTGCTCGTCTATCCCGACCGACAAGACGTCGTACTTGCCGGCCCGGCCGAAGGCTGGCGAGTCGATACGCTCGGCAATATCGTGGGTGTCACGACGGGCCGCCCGGTGCTCACGCTCGATGATCTGATGGTTGCAATGCGCGTCGCCGATTCGTCCAATCGTACCGGCATCAGTTGTTCAATCGATCCGACATCGGAAGGCCTGATGCGGATGCGGCAACTCTCGGGACGGCTTTCGGCCCGCAACGGTCCGCAAGCGGCCGGCCGACAAATGGAAGAAGCCGTCGGACCGCAAAAGATCACGGTCACTGGCGTGCCCGCTACCTGCCATTTCGCCCGCGTCATCGTGGCGGCCGATTTCCGCATGAAGCGCCTCGCAATGAACTTCGAACCGGCGCCGGTCGATGGCATGCCGAGCTACTTAACCATGATCAAGCGCAGCTCCGCTCCACAAAGCATGATGCCGCGCTGGTGGCTCGCGCCTAACTACGAACCACTCCGCCGCGACAACGATGGACTCGCTTGGGAACTTCGCGGCCAAGGCGTCCGCTGCCTCACAGAAGACGACTTTCTCAACAGCGCGGGACAGAAAGAACACAGCGGCAAGGCGAGCCCCATCGCCCAAAAATGGGCCGACACCTTTACCAAGAAGTTCGATGAACTCTCGCGCGAAGATTCGAGCTTCGGCCAATTGCGAAACGTGATGGACCTGGCCGTCGTCGGAGCCCTGATGGTGAAAGAGCGCCTGATCGAGAAGTCGGGCCTGCAAACGCCCAATCTCATGGGCGACCAACCGCTCGACGAATACCCAGCCCCACGCACCGTGCCGTCGCAAGCCAGCTTCGTGCGCGCCAGCCGCGGTTGGGTGATAAGCGTCTCCGGCGGCGTGCAAATCTTCCCCTGGCAGGTTGCTGATCGCACTGAAGTCTCCGACAACCTGGCCACCGCCCGCGAGCACAATCCGGACAGCAATTCCTGGTACTGGCAGCGCTAACGACGGCGCATCCGGCTTCCGCGCAAATGAGGCCGTCTGGGACTTGCGAATAATTAGCCGGAATGC
>DASZZA010000591.1:0-5103 GCA_035545135.1 Lacipirellulaceae bacterium
TCATCCACCGGGAACATATCCGCCCGTGCAGCCGCGGGCGCTACCGAATTAAAGTCGATGCAGCCGAGCTTTCCATTCGGCATACCGACAGTGAGATGGCCGCCATAGCCACCTACCCCACATTTGGGTACCGCAATCACGCCGGCAACGAGCGCCGCCGCAACTATGGCATCAACCGCGTTCCCACCCTGCGCGAATATTTCAATGCCGACCTCGGCCCCTTCGCGATGGCCAACCACAAGCCCACACCCTTTTTTAGTCGCTGTTGCCCTCGCCGTTGAGCCCGCGGCAAGCCCGGCGACCGCACTGCCCGTAATTGCCAGGAACGATCGGCGGTCGTAAGTCGTCATAGCGGTGTCTCCTAAGCAGCGCGAATGAATAGCCTCTCCCTCTGGGCGAGGGCAGGGTTGAGGGTGCCTCGGACTTGGCCTTTGGTGGCGTTAAAATTACTTCGACCGCGTGCACCCGACACATCATTATCGCACATCTTCGTCCCAACTTTCAGGCCGAATGGGGCGTTTTGCGCATCGCCCGCAGCGACCGCTAATATCGGTTTGCCGCCTTTGAGCACGATCGTTGGGCGCGTTCACTTCATTTCGGCCACCACGCGGCAATGACCCCGCCTGCCCGATATGTCAAATGTTTCTTGCCCCACGGCAGGAACGTTGCACGAAGCGATTTTCTTACCCTGCGGCAATCGCAGCCGCAGAAGTGCATGCTGCGCAGCGCGCGTCGGCATGTCGATCTCTGCCGTGACGCGATTGTGCTTAAAATCGGACCTGATCCGAAACGAAACTTGCCCAAATTGCGTCGGGGCACGCTCGACGACAATTTCTTTACCGTCCTCCAGCCATCGCCGAGGCGTCGCGAAGCACAGTCTCAAGGTATCAGCCCGCCCATCGTCGTTCGTGTCATAATCCTGCACGAGCAGGTAACGTAACTGCTGCAAGAAGCTCGCGTTCGCCGCCGAATTTGGCGGCAACCCCATTTGACGCCCCAATGGGTCGAGCGGCACGATGCCGCTCGTTTCGCCGTCGATAAAGGTATCGCGCGTCATTCCCTGGGCCAGTTTGCCATAAAACGTGACCAGGGCGCGGTCGGGCTCGTCGCGCTCTAAAAGTGCGAGCGCGTATCGCGTTGTGTAAAGATCGTCGATGCCCTGTACGTTTACCCAGGCCCCGCGATTTGCCTGGCAGCGAATCAGTCCCATGCACAACCCACCCCGCGTTTGCACGTACTGCAAAATATCGCTCGCCGTTGGCGATGTGACCGGAAAGACCCCAGAGAACAGCACCTGCGGCATCACCAGGTTCCAATAGCTGCCCAATCGAGTGCTCGTGATCGGATCGTGCACGCTCTCCTCGCCCAGCGCGATCGGCAGAAACGGTGGATCGACACTATGATCCATTGCCTTATCGATCGTCTTGAGAATGACCTTGCGAAACTCGGCGGCGACTTTGGACAGCCTTTCCGCCTGTTCGGCGTCGCCCATATCTTCCAATACGAGCGCCATGTCGCGCAGTCCGCGCCAACAATTGGCATTGGCGTTGATCGAAATGACCGGCGTCTCAATATCGCTGCAATACCTTTCGCGCGGTAATAAACCGGTCGCCGGGTCCCGTGACCTCACGATGTGCTCGATTTCCTGTTGCCATAACGGCTGCAGTTTACGGACGCGATCTGCATCGCGCGTGACAAAATAGTACGACGCCAGACCTTCGAGCTTGAACGCGCCGTCGTGGAACTCGATATTCCGCCGGCGATACTTGAAGATCGGCGGAATAGCATCCGCCGCATCCCTCTCGTGTCCCCACAAGAGCAGCGATCGCATCGACTCGCCCGACTCATGCGCGTACTTTCGCGCGTATTGATTACCGGCCGAGTAGTTGAGCTGATCGCCCGCGTAAATCATGAACGTCCCCACTAGCAGCGATCGCCAAGCGTTATTCACGTACGGCTCGGGCACACTCACATTCGTGCCCGCCGCCAGCAAATCATTCCAAGTTTTCGCACATTTTGCGCGCTGCTGCTGATACCATTTCGCCCGATTGGCTACGACGACGGACGAATCCGGCGGTTTCGTAAAGACGACGATGTACGCCACCGCCGCGTGCTTCTCGTTGCTCATCAGGCACGAGCGGGCGGCGCGCCACTCAAAGTTGTCGTCGTAGGCCACACGAACTTTTTTCGTCGAGTCCAGCACGAGCCGCTCCTTAGCACCTCCTCGCAATATTTCGGTGCCGCTTTCCATCTCCACGTCGATGCGTCCGCTGTCCTTGTGGGGGAACTCCAACCGCACGAAGATGGCTCCCGCGGCGGCAAGCTGCGGGTCGGTCGCTGCGAAGCATTCTTCGCGGTATGTCCCATCATCATTCACGTATTCAAGCTGCACGATCGGTAAATAGCCCTCCGCATAATGCGGCCCGTTAAGCTTCGTGAGATCCTCACCGAACGGCAGATGCCGCGGCCCCAGCGTCACATGCCACGGAATCCCCGCTTCATTCACCCATTGGTACCGGCGCGCGAGAGGATTGATAATTCCGCCGCTGCTGAGAATCTTGCCCTTCACCAGCGCGCGTGGGGCAGCCAGTACGATCGGATACTGCTTGTACGGCGCATCCACGTACCGTAGCGGCGGCAACACGTTCGCGAAGAATTCAAAACTAGGCCCTCCAGGCGACTTCAAGGCGGCCTCACCCACAATATCGATCTTCGACGCAATCATTTGTTGCGGCGTGAACTGCGCTTGCGCCGTTTCACAGCAGACGATTAGGAGCAGTTTCAAAACCAATGTGGGACAGGGGGACGGTCCCCTTTTTCTCCGGAGACTCCGAAAAAGGGGACAGTCGCCGATCGGCTTTGAAACTGCTTGTAGAAAGGCTGCGAGATGCATACGACACCGCTTCGTAGCTTACCATCCACGTCGACAGCTTACGCCGACAAAAACCAGCACAACGGCGACCAGCGCTAGCGTAGAAGCCTCGGGAACAGTGCTGCCGGCGAGTAAGTTGCCTCCACTCCCGCCTGCCGTCAGCTTCTCGCCGAAATGGGTCCGCCACCTTGCATAGTCGTCCTGACCGACGCCCACTGTATCGTCGTTCGGCAAGGACGTGCCGTTGCCGATCTTTTTGCGCCACATCACGTAATCACCTGCATCGACGGCGCCATTGTTATTGTAGTCGCCCGGCAGCGGTGTCCTGAAACTTGCTTTGGCGACCAATGTACCCGTCAACGTGAGATTAATCGTGGTCGAGCTGTCTGGCTGAAACAGGAACAACGAGTCGATCGGAATGGTCAATGTTTCCGTGGTAAGTAAGCCTTGTACGACGCTGCTTAACAGGCCGGAACCAGTTAACGTGCCGGTAGTACCCACAATCGATCCCGACGAGGCTGGATCGCCAATTGATGCGCGGTATGCGATACTTCCGCTGGAAAATGTCATATCCGTCGTAGAAAGGTCAAAGTCGTCGCCCGCATCGATCGGCAGCGCCCCACTTGTTAACCCCGCGGCCAAATTGCGGCCCGCGAAGTTCACCGTCACAAATCCTAGAAATGTCGCTTTGCCTCCATAGTCCGCTGCCGCCGAGCCGCTCGATCCATCGGCTAACGGTTGCCAGTTACCATTCGTGTTGGCGTCGATGGAGCTTCCGGAGAGAAACGAAATATTGTTGCCCGTGCGATCGGTTTTGATTGACCCAGAGTACGTAGTGGATAGGCTTCCAGTACCCTGAGGCTGAATTGTGGGCTTTCCGTATGAATTGATGATTTGTCCAGAAACGTCGATGTGGCTTTGATTGGTGACGATGCTGTAGTACCGCGTGCCAGCCCGCGCCCATCGCGCCGCCGGCACGAGTACAAATACAAGCGCTGTCACGACCGGCATTACGAATTTGATCGGGCTCGGAGTGCGCGAAATCATCGGTTGGTCTTTCTATTCCGATTCTACTTGCGCGGTACAAGTAATGCGCCGCTATTTCGCCGACTCAACGGCCCCGTTTCTGTTCACGTTTGCGACGCCGCATCTCCTTTTCGCGGTCCTTCTTGAGCTTGGCTTTTTCCTGCGACGTGAGCCGCTTGCCTGTGCCGATCTTCTTTCGCGCCAGGCCGTTCGGATTCTGAGCCAACCCACTTTGCATTTCGCGCACCATGCGCATGCGCTCGCGCATGCCCTTGCCTGCCATCGACGTCATCATTTGTGACATCGCATCGAATTGTTTGACCAACTCGTTTACTTCATGCGGCTCGACGCCCGCCCCAGCCGCAATCCGCCGCCGCCGGCTCTGGTCGATCGTCTTCGCCGGATTACGCCGCTCGGCCGGCGTCATTGCGTCGATGATGCCGAATAGCCGTTTCATGTCGGTCTCCGGATCGATGTCGCCCATCATCTCCGAAAGTCCGCCCATGCCGGGAATGAGCCCCATTACCTTTTGTAGCGGCCCGAGCTTACCGATTTGTGAAAGCTGCTTGCGGAAATCATCGAGCGTGAACTCGCCCTTCTTGAGCCGCTCTTCCTGACGCCGCATCTCCTCTTGGTCGAATTCCTGCTGCGCCTTCTCAACGAGCGTCAGCAAGTCGCCCTGCCCCAGAATCCGGCCCGCCATCCGGTCCGGATGAAACTCCTCCAGTGCGTCCAGATGCTCGCCCGTCCCGATGAATTTGATCGGCACGCCCGTCACTTGCTTCACGGATAGCGCCGCACCGCCACGCGCATCGCCATCGAGCTTCGTCATGATGACGCCGTCCAGCTCGAGCTGCTCGTTGAACACCTTCGCGCTGTTGACGGCGTCCTGCCCCGTCATGCTATCGACGACCAGATACACCTGCTGCGGCACAACCTGCCGGTCGATCCGCTCGAGCTGCGCCATCAACTCTTCGTCGATGTGCAGCCGCCCGGCCGTATCGAGAATGACGGTATCCGCACCGCTTTTCTTCGCCTCGCGCACCGCCGCCTGGGCCACGGCCACCGGGTCTTTCTGCGCCCGATCTGAAAACACCGGAATCTCAAGTTGTTCGCCCAGCACGTGCAACTGATCGATAGCCGCCGGCCGCTGCAAGTCGCACGCCACCAACAACGGCCGCCGCCCCCGCGCTTTCAGCATCCGC
>DASZZA010000592.1:0-4911 GCA_035545135.1 Lacipirellulaceae bacterium
GGTGCACGTCGAACTTACCGCTCTCCACTTGTTGCAGAATCTCGCGCAATCGACGCGGCAACACCTCGGCGAGCTTCTCCATCTCCGAGTAAATCCGCCGCGCTTTGCGAATTTGCCGCGCCGGCGACAGTCGTCGCCGCAGCATCTTCCTCTGATACGGCTGCAGCAGCTCCATCAGGCTGAAATTCGGCTGCAGCATCCGCGCCGTCCCATCCAACATCACGAGCACCTTGATCAACATCGCCAACGACGGCATCAGCACGATCCGGTACCGCTGAACGATCTCGATCATTTCACAGAGCGCGCCGGCCAGGTCGAACGTTTCGATTGGCTGGTTTGCGTAGTGATTCACGAATTCCGCCAAATCGACGCTCAGCGCCGGCTCGTCTAACCCCGCCGGAACCGACCCCAACCGCATTACGAGCGACGTAAGCTGCTGCGGGTCCTGCGATACAATCGCAATCAACACATCCTCGATGTCTTCCCGAAGCTGCTCATCGAGCCGGGCTACCATGCCGAAATCCAAGAGCCCAATCGCGCCATTCGGCAACACAACGAGGTTTCCCGCGTGCGGATCGCCGTGATAGAACCCGTGTTGAAAAATCATGTCGAGGTACATTTCCGCGCCGTGGCGAGTAATCTTATCTACATCGACGTTCGGCATCTGCCGCAACGCCGGGTCGCACAGCCGCAAACCATCGAGCCATTCCATCGTGAGCACGCGTCCGGTCGAAAGTCGCGGATAGAACCGCGGTATCCGTACGTGCGGCGAGCGAGCAAAGTTGCGCGCGAACTGTTGCAAGTTGCGCGCCTCGCGCGCGTAGTCGAACTCGCGCCGCACGATTCGACGAAATTCCGCCACCGTTGCCTGCGGACGGTACTGTTCCAGTTCCGGAATTCGCTCCGCCAATTGCGCGAGCCCGCCCAAAATGTCGAGATCGACCTCCATCCGCCGGCGGATGCCCGCGTGTTGAACCTTTACCACCACGTCGTCGCCCTCGTGCAACCGCGCGCGATGCGCCTGACCAATTGATGCCGACGCGATCGGCGTCGTATCGAAGTCGGCATAAAGCTCCTCCGTCGGCTTGCCCAATTCCGCCTCGATCGTTTGCCGCACAACCTCTGGCCCGTCACACGCAACGCTCGTCTGCAGCTTTTGCAGTTCCTGGGCGAGCGGCATGCCGATCTGATCCGGACGCGTGCTCAGGATCTGTCCAAACTTGATGAACGTCGGGCCGAGCTCTTCAATCGCGAGCCGGATTCGAGTCTCGCGGTTCAAATGCGCGAGCGCCTCGCCGTCGCGGTTTTTTAGGATGCCCTTCACCAGCGCGACATCGAACCGACTGAGCCAATCCGCCAGGCCGTACTTGCTGAGAATCGCTAGAATCTCGCGCCAGCGATTCACATTGCGGTAGATGTTCGGAATCGTGCTGATCTTCATTTCGTAGATGCCTCGTTCCCACGCTCCGCGTGGGAACGCAAGACTCCGCAGCTCCATTAACCCCGAATTGGCCCGGGCGAGCCGCGGGTTTATCCCGGCCGGCACGAACCCGGCCGCTCACAAAAATATTGCGAGCGTCGTCGATACTCGATATCGCGACTTGCTCGCCCGTCGAGCGCATAGCCAATCCCTCTCCCTTGATTGTCCATGCCGCAACCCCGAAATTCAATCACGTAACCGGCACGAGCAGGCCCGAATCGATCTCCATACGCCGACCGAGCATCGCCGCTACTGCTTCGCTATGCGTTACCACCACCAGAATCGCACGGCGTTCGCGCTGAAGCTCCAACATCAATTGGGCGATAGAATGAGCCGTCGTCCGATCCAGATTCCCAGTTGGTTCGTCGGCCAAGAGCAGCATCGGCTCGCGCACGAGTGCCCGCGCGATCGCCACGCGCTGTCGCTCGCCGCCCGAAAGTTCCGCTGGCCGATGCGTGAGCCGCTTTGCCAGGCCAACCCGATCCAGCAACTTGGCGGCTCCCTGTTGATCTTCCGGCGTCGCCGCTCCGTCGGATAGAAACGGGACTAGCACGTTCTCAAGGACGGTGCATTGCGGCAATAAGTGGTGCTCTTGGAAAATGAACCCCACGTTCTCCCGACGAAATCCGGCCAGCTCCACATCACCGAGCGCAAACGGATCCTCGCCGCAAAGTCGAACGCTCCCCGACGTGGGCGGCTCGAGCGTTCCGAGAATCGACAGCAGCGTGCTCTTACCCGACCCACTGGGCCCTAGCACCGCGAGATTCTCGCCGCGCGCCAACGAAAACGATACGCCCGCCAAAACCTTGAGCGGTTCTGCGGGCGTCGCATATTCCTTCACGATGTTTTCAACAATCAATTCGGCCATCTATCTTGTACGGTGGGCTTTGCCCACCACGATCGAGCGCACAGCGAGCGACGCACGACCTATGTGCCGTCGTAGGGTTGGCAATGCCCCGCCAAATTCACCAACATTTGTGGTGGGCAGTTCCTACCCTACGCGTTATCGGCCAGCTTGCGAAGCTTGGCCGCTACGTCGTCCGGGATCGGGATCGACACCGGCTCTCCACCGTGCGGCACGCGGCAGCATACGCTCGTCATCTTGCCCGTGGCCACATCCCGACCTTGATCCGAAAACGCAAAGCGATAGGTGACGCTCTTCGTACCGACGCGCTCGACCGTCACGTCGATATCCAGCACATCCTCACACCGCGCTGGCGAATGGAATTCGCACGACGCCGCCACACGCGGAAACGTAATCGGCACACCACCGCTTTCTGAATACACGCTTAGCCCGAGGCTCCGCAGCAGCTCGTGCTCGGCTGATTCCATGTAACGATAGAACGACGCAAAGTGCGTGATCCCGGCCATGTCCGTATCCGCGAACTCGACGAGCCGGGTTGTGTGGAAAGCGGCGGACACGGCCATGATGTCAGATGTATGATGTCTGATTGCAGATGTCAGAACTCAAACTCTGACATCTTAAATCCTACATCTTCGATCGAACATCCCCTTCAGTCTCCCACGTACGGCAGCAGCGCCATAAACCGCGCTCGCTTGATGGCCCGAGCAACCGCGTGCTGACTCGCCGCGTGGCAGCCGGTCTTGCGACGGCTGACGATCCGCCCATGCCGATTGGTAAGCTTGGTCAAAAGATCAAGATCCTTGTAATCGACGTACATCGGTCGCGGCGCTTGACCGTCGATGTAAATTGGGTCCCGCTTGGCGACCTTTTTGACTGTCTTGTTACGCTTGTTGCGATCGCTGCGATCTTGATACGGAGGCATGGCAGAATTCCGAAAAACGATTTTGGGCGCTGGGTACCTAAAGACTTTATCAAAACCGGGGGCTAGCACCCCGCGACTGATCAAATCAGCCGGAACGCGCTAGCGTCCGGTTTCCCCGAATTGGTTCCGTTACAGCTTCTTAAATCCAGTCGTACGTATATGGTATTCGAACGCCGCCATCCGGCCAAGGGAGCCCGTGCCGGCACAATCCTCCATGGCGGCACATTTTACCGCATTCGGCTGGAATGGGCAGCAGCCCGCTTGGGCATGATGCTGCGTCTCACCGCTATCAGCCGATGAATCGTAAGGCAGTCGACCAGCGCACGCTTCGGTCGGCACCTCCCCCCTATTGCTCCAAGCTCAGCTGGAGCTCTCTCCATGGCCACCCCGCTCATCACTCCACGAGAATTGGTCGCCCGGCTCGACGCCCGCCACGAGGAGTTAATCGCCCGACTCGATGAGCTGAACGCTCAAATTGAAGCGGCCCTGGCCGAGTTTGGCCGCTCGCGCGAATCTGCCCCGGGCGACGAGTCTTCGACAAACGCAGCTTGATGAGATGAAGGCCTCTCGTTAGCGTCGGCGGCCACGCCGAATTTATCGCCAACAACGGTCGGCCATTTCGTTGCACGATCACTTGCGCGGTACATACCCACACAGCGCACTGCTAGCCAAACAACACGACCGGCCTAATGCACAAACTCCACACCAAAATCAAAGCCATTGATGAGCAGATTCTGCGTCCCAGTATCTAGGTAGCCCATGTCCGGCAACGAGTAATGAACCGACGTCGCTGCCCGTTTGATGCCACCCACGTACGCTCCCGTGTAGCCGAAGTTCAAAGCGAATGCATTGGTGATGTGATACGAGGCCGACACCCGAAGTTCGCCGACCGGCGCGAATTCCGTGTCGCGCAGGCCATGAGAGAACGCCGTCGGACGAGCGTACAGCAAGCTGTTCAACGCGCCAGGAATCAAGTCCTGGCCCATCAACCCAATCTGGTTCCAGTTCGCAATATTGAAGCCAGCCATGAAGCGAGCATCCGTTTGGATGCGCCACCGTTGCCGTTCGTTGATCCATTGGAAACCAACTTGTGGACCGACGATATTATTCGTGAACGAAGTGTCCCAGAAGCTGTCGCCGAGGATGCTGCCGGCACCGTTGACATCGAACTCGTCGTAAAGCCGCAGGAATCTGGCACCCCACGAAACTGTAAATTGATTGTTCTGGTGCTTGGCCATCAGGTCCTGCGTCGACAGGTCGTGCGTCCACATGGCCTCGACGCCATTCGTGTTGGTGCGGTTATGCACCGTCACGTTGTCGAAGAAGATGTCGAATTTATGGAGGTCGTCGAAATCGTGTAAAATGCCGGTCCGTGCCACGCCGTCAGGCCCGATAACCGTGATGGTCGTAGCCGCTTGAATGCCGTTGCCGTTGATATCGTCAGCAATTCGGAAAAAGGTAACCGGCAGGGTTATATCTTCGTCGGTCGCTCCATAGTTTCCGACGTACGCGAGGATACCAACTTGGGTGCCTTGGAACGCGTCCGATAGGTTGTTGACGTAATCGCGGAAGCCGAGCAAGTAGCCGGGCGGCGTCTCGAATAGTACAGGAACACTACCAAATCCGAATGCGCGCAATGTATTA
>DASZZA010000593.1:0-3396 GCA_035545135.1 Lacipirellulaceae bacterium
TAACAGCTGTTCGCCGTCGCAGGTCTTCGTGACATCAGGATACCGGCACACCATAGAGCTGATTTGCCAAGGCCTGCTTAAAGCAGGGGACTCCGTTTGGCTTGAAAATCCCGGCTACCCGCCGACGCGAGACATACTGAGATATATGAATATTGCAACTATCCCGGTGTCGGTAGATCGCGAAGGCATCGTTGTTCCCGAAGGCATCAAGCGGGCTCCCCGGGCGCAAGCAGCCGTGGTTACACCTGCACACCAGAGTCCGCTGTGCGTGTCACTTTCATTGCCTCGGCGTCTAACGTTGCTGGATTGGGCTCAGCGAAACAAAGCCTGGATTATCGAGGACGATTATGATGGTGAGTATCGCTACGTCAGCCGTCCGTTGCCAGCGTTGAAGAGCTTGGATCACGACGGACGTGTTCTCTACTCTGGTACCTTCAGCAAGGTTCTCTTCCCGGGACTTCGGATTGCATACCTTGTCGTGCCGGAAATGCAGGTCGAGCGATTCGAGCAGATCATTGAAATATTCGCTGGCGGCACGCCTACATTGACGCAGTCCATCGTGTCGGACTTTATCTCCGAAGGACATTTCGCCCGCCATATTCAACGGATGCGAAAACTTTATGCCGAGCGGCGCGAAGCAGTCACGGCGGGACTCGGCGGCATTCTGAAAAAGCATATGCGAATTGATTCTCCGCCTGGCGGCATGCACCTGATCTTGCGCATGCGAAACCAACGATCTGACCGACGTCTCGTCGCCCGTATGCGAGAAGTTGGACTTTACGGAGAAGCAATGTCGGATTGGATGATGGACAACGCGGGCGAGCCAGCATTGCTTGTCGGCTTCACGAATATCGCTTCTCAGGACGATGCCGAAAAACTAGGACGGCGGATATTGAAGGCGTTGTGACCACTAGCCTGCCTTCCTCATGGCCTATACGGAAATGCATGTTATGGCTCTTATAGACTAGGCCACTCTCCATCACGTTAGCACAGTCGAGCGTTCAATGCTTGGTCGTAAGGAGTGCCTAACGTGAGCGAACATCCAGAAGCGAACAAATCCATTTTTTTGGCAGGCGCAACGGGCGCGGTCGGTAGGCAACTCCTGCCGATGTTGGTCAGGGCGGGCTACGACGTTTTTGGAACCACACGCGACGCCGGAAAAGCAGCGCAAATTGAGGCGATGGGGGCCCGTCCCGTCATCGTCGATGTTTTTGATCGATCCGCCTTGATCGCGGCGGTTGGCGATGTCCGCCCAAATGTCATCATTCACCAACTCACCGACCTGACTGCTGCGGACTTCGCGGCAAACGACCGGCTACGGATTGTCGGCACGCGCAATCTCGTCGATGCCGCGAAGGCGACAGGTGTGCGCCGAATGATCGCGCAAAGCCTGGCAATCACATACGCGCACAAGACAACGCCAGCCACTGAGCAAGACGCCCTTGCCGATGACACGCCAGAAGTACGCGATACGGTCAGGGGCGTGCGCGCGCTCGAATCCGCAGTGGCGGAACTCCCAGAAGGAGTCATCCTTCGTTACGGTTTTTTTTACGGTCCGGGCACTTGGTATTCGAAAAAGGGACCGTTCGCTGATGCGGTGCGGCGCGCTGAGCGACCCGCAGGTAAAGGTTCTAGTTCATTCATCCATGTGGAGGATGCGGCACGCGCTGCAATGCGCGCGATCGACTGGCCGCCGGGTGTATTCAACATCGTCGACGACGACCCTGCTGCCGGCACCGAATGGCTGCCTGTCTTCGCAGCAGCGATCGGAGCGCCCGCGCCGCCGGACGGCGAATTTAAGGGCTACGAGCAAGGCGCTTCAAACAAGAAGGTGCGGGAGGAACTCGGATGGAAACCTCTGCACCCGACATGGCGCGAAGGATTCCGCACGTCTCTTGATTGAGCTAGCCGTCCTGAACTTCAGCAGCCGTCCGAAACGTCGCTGCTTCCCGAAACGAACAACGAATGGATACGTACAAAATGGCTTGGGCGTTCCTTTGCATCGCCGGCGTCCTCGAGATCGCCTTTGCCGTCAGCATGAAATCATCAGATGGATTCACCCGCTTGGTGCCCGCTCTGCTGACCATCTGCACCGGCGTCGCCAGTGTCATTCTTCTTTCGCTTTCACTCCGTGAACTTCCGGTTGGCACTGGCTACGCCGTTTGGACCGGTATTGGCGCGGCCGGCACGGCAATACTCGGCATTGCCGTGTTCGGCGAATCTGCAGCGCCGATGAGGATCGGCTGCATTGCTCTCATTTTGCTGAGCATCGTGGGCCTTAAGCTGATTTCGAAAAACTGAAAGGGAAACCATCAAACAAGGAGCGTACCATGAGCACCGTCAAAGCCGCCGCAGTCCAGATCAGTCCCGTCCTCTACAGTCGCGCGGGGACAGTCGCAAAGATCATCGAGAAGATTCTTGAGCTTGGGCGCCAAGGTGTCCAGTTCGCGACCTTTCCCGAAACCATCATTCCCTACTATCCCTACTTCTCCTTCCTGCAACGGCCATACGAAGTATCGCTCGGCAAAGAGCATCAGCGTCTGCTCAAGGAATCCTTGACGATACCGTCACCCGAAACGCTGGCGATCGGAGACGCTTGCAAGCAGGCAGGACTCGTCGCATCCATCGGCGCCAACGAGCGTGACGGCTCCACTATTTACAACACGCAATTGCTTTTCGATGCCGACGGGAGTCTGATCCAGCACCGTCGCAAGATCAGCCCAACCTTCCATGAGCGAATGCTATGGGGTCAGGGGGACGGCTCAGGACTTCGCGCTGTTGACAGTTCCGTCGGCCGCATCGGCCAGCTCGCGTGCTGGGAGCACTATAATCCGCTTGCTCGTTACGCGCTGATGGCGGATGGCGAGCAAATCCATTCGGCAATGTATCCCGGATCATTCGCGGGTGATCGTTTTGCCGAGCAAATGCAAGTTAACATTCGTCAGCACGCCTTGGAGTCGGCCTGCTTCGTGGTCAACGCCACGGCTTGGTTAGAGCCAGATCAACAAGCCCAGATCGTAGCAGATGCCGGCGGCGCCATCGGTCCTATATCAGGCGGCTGCTTCACGGCAATCGTTTCTCCCGAAGGAGAGTTACTCGGCGAGCCCTTGCGGTCTGGAGAGGGCGAAGTTATTGCCGACCTTGATTTCTCGCTGATTACGCGGCGCAAGATGCTGATGGATTCTCGGGGCCACTACAGCCGCCCCGAGTTGCTCAGCCTCCTCATCGATCGCCGGCCCGCGATGCATGTCCATGATCGCGCATCGCCGGAAAACCACGCGCAAGATCTCTCCTGGAGTGACGTGGTCGCTCATCAGTCGAACGGATCCATGGGGTTCGTTGGGTGAGGTCGAACGCGATTGGACTTCTCGACAACCCTTATTCTCAAAGGAACAG
>DASZZA010000594.1:0-4274 GCA_035545135.1 Lacipirellulaceae bacterium
GAAGTCCTGGTCATTCGCGACATTCCCGAGCCGGAGCCCAAAGCGGGCCACGTGGTGATCGAAGTCAAGGCATTCGGCCTGAACCATGCCGAATTGCACATGCGCCAAGGCAAATGGGCCGAGATCGCCGATGTGAGCGGCATCGAGTGCGTCGGCCTCGTCAAATCCTGCCCCGGCGGCGAGTTTCCCGTTGGGGCGAAAGTGGCCGCGCTGATGGGCGGATTGGGCCGCACGATCAATGGCAGCTACGCCGAGTTCACGCGAGCGCCGGTTTCGAATGTGGCGCTGATCGACGCCGACTTGCCCTGGGCGGAACTAGCCGCGATTCCCGAAACATACGCCACGGCCTGGACGTGCCTGTTCCGGAATCTGGACATTCAAAGGGGCCAGTTGCTCGTGATCCGCGGTGCGACTTCATCATTCGGACAAGCCGCGGTGAAGATGGCGGTCAACGCCGGCGCGCGGGTCATCGGCACGACGCGCAAGCGGGAACGCTTCGCCCACCTCGAAAAGATAGGAGCCGAGCGCTGCGAGATCGAGCGGCCTGATCTATCGCAGCATATCGCCGAAGCCAAGAAGATCGATGCGGTGCTCGACCTGGTGGGCAATAGCGTCCTGCTCGACTCGCTGGCGATGCTCCGGCGCGGTGGGCGCTCCTGCCTGGCCGGCTGGCTCGGCGGTCTCGCCCCGATCGCGGATTTCAATCCGCTTTTGCAAATGGCCAGCGGCGTGTACCTGACCTTCTTCGGGAGTTTCGTCTTCGGCACGCCGGGCTTTCCGCTCGCGGATGTTCCACTGGCGAAGATTGCCGCCGATGTCGCGGCCGGACGGCTCGATGCCAAACCGACCCGCGTGTTTCGATTCGAAGAGATCGCCGAAGCGCACCGGGTCATGGAAGCCAACGAGGCCGGCGGCAAAATGGTGGTGGTTCATCAATGAACGCCCTCTCTCGCGGCAAAGCAACCCCGCGATCGACGCCCAGACGCGGCCGACCGCGCGGTCCGCGGCCGTCGGTCCTGATCTTTGACGTCAACGAAACGCTGCTCGACATCGAATCGTTGAACCCGCTATTTCAGCGGCTGTTCGGCGACGAGCGCGTGTTGCGAGAATGGTTCGGACAACTCGTGTTGTACTCCATGACGTTGACCCTGGCAGGCCTGTACAAGGATTTCATCACCCTTGGAGAAGGGGCGTTCGAAATGCTTGCCACAATTCATAAAGCAAAGGTCAGTCCAGCAGACCTGGAGAATCTCAAACAAGGAATGCTGTCGATGCCTGCTCATCCGGACGTGGGCAGTGGCCTGAGGAAATTGCAGGCAGCGGGATTTCGGATGGTCACGTTGACGAATTCGCCCTCCCGTCCGAGCGGAAAGTGTCCGCTGGAGACTGCCGGTCTGGCGCACTTCTTCGAAAGGCAGTTCAGCGTCGAGACGGCACGTGCCTTCAAGCCGGCGTCGGTCCTTTACCACATGGTGGCGCAAGATCTCGACGTGGCCCCGGCCGATTGTTGCCTTATTGCCGCCCATGTTTGGGACACGGTCGGAGCGCAAAGCGCAGGACTTTCGGCAGGCTTGATCACGCGACCCGGTAACGCGCCGCTGCCGGTGAGGGGACTACCCCAACCGGACTTCGTAGCCGCAAGCCTGCCGGCGCTTGCCACGAAGATCATCAAAGAGCGCTAATTAAATGCCAGGAAGAGGTTTGATGAACAGCAGCGGCCAATGAACTGTTACGCAGGATCGAGGTGATTCCATGACTACCGCCGCAAGCGTCGCTCATCGTACGGTCAAAGTCCGTGACTTGGACATCTTCTACCGCGAGTCTGGTCCAAAGGCAGCTCCGACCGTGCTTATGCTGCACGGGTTTCCTACCAGCTCGCAGATGTTTCGCAACCTGATCCCTGCGCTGGGGGAAGAATTCCACGTGGTGGCCCCCGACTATCCTGGATTTGGTCACAGCGCGATGCCACCGCGCGACAAGTTTGCCTATACGTTTGAAAATCTGGCGGATGTTGTCGACGAGTTCACCGCCGCGCTTGGTCTGTCGAAGTATGCGCTGTACGTGCAGGATTACGGCGCACCGGTCGGCTTTCGCCTGGCTTCGCGCCATCCGGAGCGGATTACTGCCATCGTGGTGCAAAATGGCAATGCCTACGTCGAAGGGCTGGACAACGAATTCTGGAAGCCGATCAAGGCATACTGGCAGGAGCCGGACAACCCCGAGAAGCGAAATGCGCTGCGGCCGTTTCTCAAGGTCGAGGCCACGCGATGGCAGTACACGCACGGAGTGCCGCGGCCCGAGCTGATTGCGCCCGATGGCTGGACGACGGATCAGTATCTGCTCGATCGGCCCGGCAATGACGAGATCCAGCTCGACCTGTTCCTGAGTTATGGCAGCAATCCGCCGCTTTACCCGAAGTGGCAGGAGTATCTTCGCCGGCATCAACCGCCAATGTTGATCATGTGGGGAAAGAATGACGAGATATTCCCCGCGGCGGGTGCCGAGCCGTACAAACGCGATCTCAAGAATCTGGAATTCCATCTGCTCGACGCGGGGCATTTCGCGCTCGAGTCGAACGGGCCGGAGATGGCACGACGGATGCGCGACTTTCTCGCACGGCATGTCAAGAATCGATAACCGTTCCAAAATCCAAACGACATGCAGAAGTCTTGAGCCATGCGTGTAGCGTCCGTCAATGTCGGCATGCCGCAAGAGGTGACGTGGCAGGGGGAGATCGTGACCACGGGCATTTTCAAGAAGCCAGTCGCGGGTCGGATCGCGCTACGCACTTTGAACTTCGATGGCGATCGACAGGCCGATCTGACCGTACACGGTGGTCCTGACAAAGCCGTGTATGCCTACCCACGCGAGCATTACCCAGACTGGGAAGCGGTTGTCGGCCGGTCGTTGCTTCCCGGTGCGTTCGGCGAGAACCTCACAACCGAAGGTCTTCTCGAGGATCAGGTCTGTATCGGTGACGAATACCGCATCGGCACGGCGCGAATGGTCGTGACTCAGCCGCGGCTCCCTTGCTACAAGTTGGGTCTCCTCTTCGGCGATCCGCACATCATCAAAGCGTTTCTCGAGTCGCGCCGACCGGGCATCTATTTCGCGGTGACCGAAGAGGGCCAGGTCGGGTCCGGCGATGTGATCGAGCTTGTCCACAGGGACGAACGTCGGGTCTCGGTCACCGACATGCTGCGGTTGATCTTCACCAAGACGCCCGCGGCAAGCGATTTGCGAAAAATCCTCGGGATTCCCAGATTGGCGGCTGTGTGGCGCACGGAGTTTGAGTCGCGGCTGAGTGAATGACGGCGTGCGGCCAGAACGCTAGGACGATAAATAGATCCAGCTTTGCCCGTTCTCCTTCCTGCGCGCCGCTGACGTCCAAGTGCGCTCAGACGCACGCGATCTCGCGCCTCACTTCGCTTCGCATATGCGCGCTCGCAGCATCGCGTGAAGTGGCCAATTCCAATTTGAATATCGAATCGTCGTTTGTTAGCATCGCCACCGCCTTACACGTGTTCTGTCGCTGCGAACGTGTCGCAAGCGATAAGTGAATCTCCCATTAGCCACAAGAAGGAGGTAGCGATGCGCGCGGAGCGCTGAGGGCCGCTAGCGACGCAAGGCTTTTCGAAAACGAGGTGAGAGGGCGATCGATCGTTCAACAAGCGCGGAGAAGGGTTTTTATGACGGATATTGCTTTACCGACCGTCGACTAAACGGTCAGCGGCGCCACGACCATTTCCATTTTGTGTGACACGCCTGTCGACTACGTCCAATTGACCGTCGACGGCACGACAAACCTTACCAAGCTCTACACCTTGCAGGGTTTCGGTGCGCCCTTTACGGCCACCGTGCCCTTCGATAGCACGATTTGCAGTCAAGGCGAGCATTCGCTCCAAGCGACGGCCTACACCGGCACGTTTCGCAATATCAACCCCACTTCGATCAGTGGCTGCGTGCTGTGGGTGGACTTTGCCGACACGAGCCATCTCACCATTTCCAGCGGCACGGTGACCAGCGTCAACGACAAAAGTGGCGTCAACGCTGCTTTTTCGGTTCCTTCCGGGTCGTCGGCGCCGGTCTATTCGGAAGACCGGTACAACGGCCAAGGGGTCGCCCAATTTACTCAATCGAGTAACCAGCTTTTGCAAAGCACGAGCAGTCTCTCGGCAACCGTGGGTGACGTGTTCGCGGTCGTCCATTTCCAGGGAAACCCGACGGGAGACATCGTGCTCGGCGCCGCGTCAAACAGCACCAATATCTTGGAG
>DASZZA010000595.1:0-3180 GCA_035545135.1 Lacipirellulaceae bacterium
CTTTACATCTCCGTCGACGACGCCGGCTTCCTCTTGGGCGCGACTGTCACCGAGCGGTTGCGAACGTTTCGCCGTCAGGTATTTCGGTTGAACGAGCATCTCGCGCGACTTCGTCATTCGCTGGCGATCGTTGGCTTGGACAGCGACGCAATTACGGACCGGGTCGCCACGGCGATACCGGAATTCATTCGCCGAAATCAATCATTGATCGACGACGGCGACGATTGGTCCATCGTCGCTTTTGCCACTCCCGGCGTTGCGAGCGCCGCGCTGCCGACGGTCTGTGTCCACGGCTATCCCCTGCCTTTTCGAACATGGGCCTCGCAGTATGAATCCGGCTTGCCAGTGGTTGTAAGTCGCATCCGGCAGATGCCATCAAATTGTTTGCCGCCGGAGCTTAAATGCCGTAGCCGAATGCACTTCTATTTGGCCGACCGCGAAGCGGCATCCCGCCGGCCCGGCGCGCGAGCGATCTTGTTGGATCAAGATGGCTTTATTGCCGAAGCCACAACGGCAAACGTCGTGGTATTCCGCGATGGAGAGGGGCTCGTATCGCCGCCGCGCGACCACATTCTGGCTGGTGTTAGTCTCGATGTCATCAAGGAGCTTGCCGCTCAAATTGGGGTGCCGTTCGTCATGCGGCGACTCAGGTTGGAAGAATTCTGCTCGTCCCACGAAGCCATGCTTGCAAGCACCTCGATTTGTGTGCTTCCCGTCGTCGAATGCAATGGACGAGCAATTGGCAATGGAACGCCCGGCCCGATATTTCGCCGGTTGCTTGCCGCTTGGAGTGAGATGGCCAGCCTCGATATCGCCGACCAGGCACGACGATACTCGAATCGCATCGCGTAGGAGTTACGCGGCGCCCCGCGTCGGTGTTTCCACGGCCGCATCATTCGCTTGAGCTGTCGGAGTGGAAATCCGCCGAACGTCTTGTTGGGGTCGAATTCGCCTGGTCGCAATGTAAATGCCGACCAAGCTAATCCCGATGAGCGCCAGGATGAGCGTCGGCGGCTCCCCCGGTGCCAATGGTATTCCATTGGGGCCGGGTTTGATACGCGAAGTTGCGTCGAGCAACGAGCCACTGGAGGCGGCAAACTGCACGACCGCATAAGTGAGCGACGAGGCAAGCATGGCAGACGATCCATGTCTGGAGCCAACAATTCGCAGCAGATGCACGTTCTATAGCGAAATTGTCGGATTGCCGCCACACCAGCCGCGAAGTGCCCTTTGCGGACCACTCGGAATTTGATACTACACCCCGCCCGGCGTATGCGCCCAGTGCGCTGCTGTGCAACCATTCGTTTACACATTCCTGTTTGACAGGACACGGGACCATGGCTGGAAAGTTGCAATTGGCGGCAAAGTGTTTGCTCGGCACAACCTTGCTAGCATCCGGCGGAGGCGGCTTTTACTATGCCTCGACGCACGGCTGGATGTTGCCCGGATCGAGCCACCATACGAATCAGCCGAAAGCATCTGATTTAGACGCCGTCGCGAGCGCCTGGGCGGAGTCCCCATCAAATCATGTGACCGATGACTCCCAATCGAGCCCCATCGCCCGATCTGCACAAACGCTGCCGGTGCACTCCGACGACCCGGTAGTGAAGCCGGCGTCCGACGACGACCGTTACGCGATGCCCGCCGTTTCGTCTTTACCGACCGCGGTCGCTGTTGACGACACCCCAAAGAAAGTCGCTCCTAAGCTCAAGAAAAAAGCTGCTCCGAAATCCGCCCAAAAATCCGATGCGCGTCAGGTAAGACTTGCATCGCACACCGAGCCGGCCCACGCCGAGCACGAGCCGACGCTGGCGGTCGCTGAATCTGCTTCTGACACACCACTGGCGCGCGGGCAAGAACCCAAGGACGACCTTCCACCGCCCGCGCAAGCGACAAGCGCGGCGGCCAACTCGGGCAAGAGATCGGGCTCAATTTCCAAACGCGAAGTGCCGGCAAACGGTGGCCCGCTAAAGGAACCCCAGCCCCTCAAGGTCGCCGACCAAACATCGGACATCGCCGATGCGGCCAACCGCGCGAAACAAGCATTTCGAGCCGCGCCACCATCAGCGATCAATGATCGCTATGCCCAAGCGTCACCGCCGATTCACGAACCAGCGATGGCCGCCACAGCAGCAACCGCCAATCCGTTTGCCGCGACACCGGTTTCGACGTCCCCTTCCAATGCGGCCACTTCAAAGAACGACCGCATCGAGCCGCTTCCCGCAGCACCGGACGATGCTGGCGGTCGGCTGAACACATTGCAGGCGAACGACAACGGACTTCGTCCGCTCGACTCGCCCCCGACGGCGCGTGTCGGCAATCGGAATCCCGGTGTAAAAGAACGCAGCCCGCAGACGGCGCCCTTCGACAGCCCGCGCGGGTCAGATGCAGATTTTAGTCCGTCTCCGTCGCCCCGCAGCTCCTCACTTGGCGGCCCCAGTGAGGTACCGGGACAATCGCCAGGCACCGACGGCGTCGGTAAGCCTGGCGAAAAGGCGCTCGAAGGACCGCAGCAACCAACTTTGGTAATTCAGAAATTTGCCCCGGGTGAAATTCAAGTCGGCAAACCGGCAAAGTTCGTGCTGCAGATTCGAAACGCGGGCACCCAGGTGGCGGATAACGTAACCATTCAAGATGAAGTGCCACAGGGAACGCAGCTTATCAGCACGTCGCCAAGCGCGAACAACAATAGCGGACACCTCTCGTGGCTGCTTGGCAAGCTTTCGCCTGGCGAGGATCGCACAATCGAAGTGCAAGTTATGCCCAAGTCTGAGGGCGATATCGGCAGCGTGGCTACCGTCACCTACTCGTCGCAAGCATCCGCAAAGACTCATTGCACAATGCCACAACTGGCAATTCGCATGACGGCTCCAAGTGAAGTAATGATCGGTGCCCAGCAGCACGTGAAAATCGAGGTTCGCAATCCGGGTAGCGGCGATGCGACCGGTGTCATGCTGTTCGAAAACGTGCCGCCGAACATGAAGCACGTTGCCGGACCAGCCCTCGAATTCGAAATCGGAACGCTGCGCGCCGGCGAAAACCGAGAGCTCGATCTCGTACTCACCGCGGAAAAAGCCGGAAAGGTTACCAACGTAATCTCGGCTCGTGCCGACGGTAACTTGCAAGTTCAGCAACAGGTCCAATTCGAGGTTATCGCTCCGGCACTTAGCGTCGCTGTGC
>DASZZA010000596.1:0-1658 GCA_035545135.1 Lacipirellulaceae bacterium
CCGGCTGACGCCGGCCGATTTCACCGAGCCACAAAGAAGCTCATTCTCCTGGCCTTCTCGTGAGAAGCTGCCTTCTGAGAAAACAATAATCTTGCTCCGATCAGCTGCTGCGACTGGTTAGGCGCTGGATAGCCTCACACAACCACGACGGATCGAATGGGCCTGAACCGATGAACGCCAAATGCTCCTGACGCCATGGCGCAGATCGAAAGCACAGGAACAACGCAAACTCTCGGCCCGTCTCGCCGGAGAGATTCTGGAGCAGAGCAACCAACGACTCGATAGCTGGGAACCAGTCGGTTGAACGTGTCAGGTGATCCAGGCCAAGATTGAGTCCCAAATCCCACTGTGGCAGAAAGTCCAGCTCCTCTGCGTCTGGGGGCTGTTGCTGATCCACGATCAGCACCTGGCCCGATGTCCAAGTTCCGGAGACGGCGAACCGATCAAACGCGGCCCGGAGAGTCGGTGCGACGGTCTCCAAGTCGGAGCCATCGACGTAAGCTGCTAGCACATGCTCGTCGGTAAGCGACATCCGTCGATGCCCCGTAGTAAGCCTAACGCCAAGGGTAAGCTGCCGAGATCACCAGCAACGAAGTTGCAATTCGCGAAACGAGAATGGTGAACTAAGGCATGGCACATCCTTCAGGCTCCCTCCGTCAAAAGAAACCATGCTCGGCCTGGGGTTCCGTCCATTGGACGCGGCAATCATCATTCGGCGGCGATCTCCAGATAATCAACGACACTCGACGGATCGGGCACTTCCAGGCCATCTTCGCGCATCCCCGCAACGTGCAATTCAATCGCCTCACGCAACAAGCGCTCGGTCTCTTCGATCGTCCTACCTGTCGCCACACAGCCTGGCAGGTCCGGAACATACGCGGCATAATTCCTTCCGGCACGTTCGACGACGATCGCATACCTTTTCATATTCACCTCAAGGTTGCAGGCCGGCCTGTTTGAGAATGCTGTTGAGAGTGCCCGGCGGCAAATCATGGCCCAGCTGGCCCGATACGGTTACGCGGCCTCGCTTCGTCGGATGCTTGAACTGGCGATGGCCTCCCCGTGCTCGCACTCGATACCAACCGTCGGCTTTCAGCAATTTCAGCACTTCCCGCACCTTCATGCGAGACAGCATACCGCGCAGTCCGGCTCGTTAGAAGCGGAATGAAACGAAGACGATGGTGCCGAACAACGCCGCTCAAAGATCATCTAGCAGGGTAAGACTCGTGAAAAGAACACAGGACGCAGAATGCCCGGATGTCCAACGAGAGGGACAGGGCATCACGGCGATCTGAGAGCGCAAAGAGCGGAGCACCCATCTGTCACACTCCTCCCCTTCGGGCGAAAATGGATAGGAAGAACTTCGCGGATCGGACCTCGCGACGCCGAAAGGAGACCGCCATGACGCCCGCACTGGAGCCGGTCAACATCGCCAGCCCGGAGTTCAAGGTCAATCCGTTTCCGTTCTATGCCCGTCTGCGTGCCGAGTCGCCGGTCTGCCGGGTCAAGCTGCCGGACAAGCAGATGGCCTACCTCGTCACTCGTTACGACGATGTGGCGACGGTGCTGAAGGATGAACGCTTTGCCAAGGACCCCCTCAACGCCCTGACGAAAGAGCAGGCCCGGCGATTGCCGTGGGTGCCACCGCCGCTCAGACC
>DASZZA010000597.1:0-5487 GCA_035545135.1 Lacipirellulaceae bacterium
AAGTGGCCGGGGGGAACGAAGCTGGGACATGAGGGGGCGATTGAGTTCCTGTTCGACTGGGGCAGCAAGGGGGCCCTCCGCGGAAACCAAATCACGTCTGCCGGCCACCGGGTCGCGCACGGCGGTTTAAAGTTCGCGCAACCAGTGCGAATCGACTCCGAAGTTTTCGCAGCGCTGGAGAAACTGGTTCCGCTTGTGCCGCTTCATCAACCGCACAATCTGGCGGCGATCAAGATTGTCGCGCAGCGTGCGCCGAAGTTGCCGCAGGTGGCCTGTTTCGACACGTCGTTTCATCGCACTCAGCCGCAGGTGGCACAATTGTTCGCCCTGCCGCATCGCTTTGCGGATGAAGGCGTGTATCGTTATGGTTTTCACGGCTTGTCATACGAGTACATCGCCTCGTTTCTGCCAAGCGTCGATCGCCGTGCCGCGGAAGGCCGAACGATCGTTGCACATTTGGGTAACGGCGCCAGCATGTGCGCGATGAAGAGCAGTCGCAGTGTTGCCACCACGATGGGATTCAGCAGCGTCGAAGGTTTGCCCATGGGAACACGCTGCGGATCGCTCGATCCCGGCGTGTTGTTGTATTTGATCGACCGGCACAACATGGACGCGCGAGCACTGGAAGAGCTGTTGTACAAGGAGTCGGGATTGTTAGGCGTTTCAGGCATATCGAGCGACGTGCGAACCCTTCTTACGAACAGCGATCCGCGGGCGGTCGAGGCCATCGAATTGTTTGTCTACCGCATCGGTCGAGAACTTGGATCGCTCGCGGCAGCGCTTGGTGGCTTGGACGCGTTGGTATTCACCGGTGGTATCGGTGAGAATGCGGTCACGATTCGAGCGCGAGTTTGTCGCAATGCCGCATGGCTCGGACTGGCTTTGGACGAAGCAGCTAACAATGCCGACGGCCCGCGCATCAGCACGCTTGAAAGTCAGATCGCCGCCTGGATCATCCCTACTAATGAAGAGCTGATGATCGCCAAGCACACGCGGCGCGTGCTCGCCGGGAAAGAGACGTAAGTCATGCCAGCCAGCGACGCTGTGGAAATCTGTTCGATTAATCATCGAGTGGGCCGCCTTTATTATCGAGATTCTGGGCGCTGTGGTGATCGTGGCCGGCGTCTTGAGAGTCGCCATCGTGCGTGGTACCGTGCGCTACCTCTTTCAGCTCGACAAGCCGGGCGCGTACGAAAGCTATAAGCACCGAATGGGGAGGTCGCTGCTCCTCGGATTGTAATTTGGTCGCCGTCGATGTGGTCAGGATCGTCGCGCTGGAGCCTACTCTGAAAAACGTTGCCGTGCTGCCGTTTGTCCCGGTGCGCATACGGCCCGCCCGTTACAGCCATTGCCAAGGGAAACGCGGCTATCGCGACCGGTGTGATGGTGTTCCTTGCTGGTTCGTCGGCGGTCGCTGCACCGCTGCTGCTCCATTCCTGCTGCCAGGCGTCTCCGGTCCTGACCTGCCGCGAATTGGTACGTACAAAATCGTTACTACACCGCTCGTCACCCAGTTGTTGCCGCTGTGCGTCGGCATGGGCGCTCGACAACCGTGTCCGATTCTTGCCGGACGTTTGCAAAAACCAGCCGAACTGATCAGCAAGCTCCTCAACATAATCACCGTGACGACGATCCTCGTCGTACACTTTCGTTTGCTCACAGAAATTCGGCCGCGTGGTTTCGTCGGCATGACGGCCTTATTGCTCTTCAGCTGGACTGTCGGCTGGCTTCTCGGCGGGCCAGGGGCTGATGCTCGCAAAGCGATGGCCGCGACCGCCTCACCTCCGCAACGTCGGCGTCAGCCTGGTCATCACGGCCAGCACATTCGCTGGAACCCCAGCTGTCACCGCGGTCGTCGCCTTTGGGCTTCTTTCCGTGGTCGGCGCCTTCGCACTCGCGAAGTTGGCGGATTGGACTGCTCCTCAAAACTGCCACGAGCGCGGTCGGCCGAATTAACCGTACTGATTGTGGTGATCACGCAGGATAGGAAGAGTTTCGCGAATCTACCGGCAAATCGCAGCGTTAGGGCCATTCTGAATTTGCGGCATTGTAGTACCGATAGTCGATTTAACGGTCATTACGATTGTTCCGATTGCCAGCAACTTGCGGCGCATGCGGCTTCGAAGCAAGGACGAAATTCATGGGACCGATCCAGCCCGATAATCGGCGTTGCTTCTCGGCTCATCTATTGCTGGTATGCGCGCTGGCATCGCTCATTTTTCCTGGCTGCTGCCTCGTGCCGTGCGGTCGAGTTACCGATTGGTGGCGCAATGGTTGCGAAGTCGGACCGAATTATGGACGACCGGCCGCTCCGGTTGCCTCGAACTGGATTGACTACGAAAACCCGCAAGTAAAGACTCAGGAGCCGCCATTGTGCAATTGGTGGACGGTTTTTAACGATCCCACGCTCAACTACCTGGTACACACCGCCTATCAGCAAAACCTGACATTGCGAGTCGCTGGCTCGCGGATATTAGAAGCCCGCGCGCAACTCGGCATCGCACGGGGCGAAATGTTTCCGCAATCGCAATCGGCATTTGCTGATTACACTCGGGCCAAACTCAGCCAGAACGTCGCTAACCCGCCTACTGCGGCGTGGATATCCGACTGGGATGCTGGTGTGACCGCCTCTTGGGAACTCGACTTTTGGGGTCGATTCAGGCGGGCGATTGAGGCGGCCGATGCGGAGTTAGATGCTTCCGTCGAAGACTACGACGACGTGCTCGTCGTGCTACTCTCAGACGTGGCGACGAACTTCGTTCAATACCGCACCTTCCAGCAGCGGCTAACGTATGCGCGTGCGAACGTCGAGATCCAAAAGAAGTCGTATCAACTAGCGTTGGATCGCTTCCAACACGGTGCGACGACCGAGCGCGATACACATCAGGCGAAGCAGGTTTTAGAGCAGACCGAAGCGCTCATTCCGACACTCGAAATCGGCAAGCGGCAGGCGGCCAACCGTTTGTGCGTGCTGCTCGGTATGCCGCCGACGAACCTCGATCATCTGCTAAAGGAAGGCGCCGGCGTACCGGTTACGCCGCCCGACGTAATTGTCGGCGTGCCGGCCGATTTACTGCGCCGCCGTCCCGATGTCCGCCGCGCCGAACGACAAGTCGCGGCCCAGAGCGCGCGAATTGGGGTTGCCGTAAGCGATTTGTATCCGCATATCAGCCTGTTGGGAACGATCGGCGTCGAAGCAGAACAATTCGGCGACCTCTTCAAAACGCCGGGCAGCATGATCGGAGAAATTGGCCCGGGAGTGCGTTGGGACATCCTCAACTTCGGCCGTTGGGTTAACAATGTGCGAGTGCAAGACGCCCGTTTTCAAGCGCTGGCTTACGCATACCAAGATCGGGTGCTCAATGCGGGTCGCGAGGTCGAAGATTCAATGGTCGTTTTTCTGCGCTCGAAGGAGGAGACACAGCATTTGGACGCGAGTGTCGCGGCTGCAGCACGGACGGTCGAAATCACCAAAGAACAATACACTCAGGGACAGGTCGATTTTACGCCCGTGTTTCTGTTTGAGAGCATTCTTACGCAACAGCAAGATCAGTTGGCCGTGTCGCAGGGCGATATTGCATTGGGGTTGATCGGCGTCTATCGGGCACTCGGCGGCGGTTGGGAAATTCGATGTCCGAACTCCCGTTCGGACCAGGACGTTTTGCCACCGCCCTCGTTTGAAGAATTGCCTGCCCTCCAGGCTCCACAAGCGAACGACGTTCAGTTTGAGCCGCTGTGCAAGCAACTGCCGAAATCCGACGACGCCGGACACGGGGTAGCTGACAAGGCGCCCGCGCCGTCACAAAAATCGTCGCCAACAAGTTGAACGACAAACCAGCGCAAGAACTGTGGTACAGACCGTGTTTTTTACAACCTGGATGGTTGCTATATGCGTTGGAGGCGTCCAGGTCGCAGCCGGTCAGGAACCGGACTGCGCCGAGCGAACCGCCCATCCGCATCGCGCGTTCACTTGCCCCGCAGCTTTACTTCGCTGCTGTTGCGACGACTACTGTCCCAAATCGCTTCCGTGCATACGCGCTTTTTGCGTACCGAGTTTCTGCGATGATTACTTCTGCAAGCCGTATCCTTGCATCCCTTGCTTTCCGGGGCGGATCGTCGCGGATTGTTACTGCTGTAAGCCGTTTCCCGAGCTATGTCGTCCGATCGATGCTTCTAATTACTTATGTGCCCCTGGATGCGCCGGCTGTGCGGAAGCGAGCGCTTGCTGCGCGACTTTGTCGCCCACTTGTATGCCGTGCCGGCCGCGCGGCATCCATATCCGCCCGATAGGCGTCGGCTGCGCTTCTCCAGTGCAAGGCCCCGCGGATTAGGCACAATAACTGCTGAATGCGGCTAGGATAGAGCGGGAATCCACGCGCTTGGCCGCTATCTCCTTGCATTCTCAAACGTTGAAACTACAAACAAGGTAATATAGAAGGGGCACGGCTTCCCCCGCCAAAAGATTCTCGTACGTTCACCATTTCAGTGGCATCGGGCTGTGGCACGAGCGCAAGGCGGCCGAGACTTTTAGGTGTCGCCGAATGTGGCCGCGAATCTTCCTCGAGGTCAACGACTTCTATGCGACTGCATCTTCTTTCGGTTCTCAGTCTGTCGGCTATTCTCCTCACCAGTATGGTCGGTTGCGGGTCGACGCCACCCGCAGTGGCTCTCGACGCACCGCGGGTAACCGTGATGCATCCGGAGCAACGGCAACTTTCCGACTACGAGGAATTCAACGGCTGGATGGCAGCGGACAAGACGGTAGAAGTTCGCGCCCGTGTGCGAGGGCATATCACGAAAGTCAATTTCACCGATGGTCAATATGTAAAGAAGGGCGACCTTCTCTTCGAGCTAGATCCCCGGCCTTTTCAGGCAGAGATCGGCAAAGCGACCGACAGTCTAAAGGTGTTCGAAGCGCAAAAGACAGCCGCGGACAAGGAAGAGGCGCGGCTGCGGGCGCTGCAGTCGAAAGGTGGCGCGAGCACCCAGCAAGTCGAGAAGGCCGAAGCCGACGCTTTGGCGCTAGCGGCCGAAATAAGCCGCGTGCAAAACGAAATTACGCGCGCTAAGCTGGACCTGGAATATTCCCGGATTACGGCCGATATTTCCGGCCGAGTCGGCAAGGCGGAACTCAGCGAGGGGAACCTGGTTAATGCGGGCGGGAGTGATCCGCTGCTGACGACAATCGTTTCGGTCGATCCAATCCGTATCTACTTCAATGTTGATGAGCGGTCGCTGCTGCGCTACGCAAAGGGTGTCGGTGCCCAGGGCGGAAATCTGACCGACCTATTGGCGAATCTGAAGGACCAGCATGCGAACTTCAAATTCGAGATGGATGGTGAGAGTGGCTTTACCCACGAAGGCACATTGCGATTTGGCGACAACCGCGTTGACCCGACCACTGGAACTATACAGGTGTATGGCGATGTCCCCAACGACAAACGAATGTTCGTTCCAGGCTCACGGGTGCGCGTGCGTTTGACAATT